>JBGSVC010000410.1:0-5284 GCA_041753175.1 Planctomycetaceae bacterium | reverse complement strand
GGCGTGGTAAGTTTGTGTGTGACCAGACAAACGCTGGTAGTTTCCACCGGAATGTTTGCAGTCGCCAGTATTCATGTTGATTGCTCGTCGGCGTCATTACGTTCTCCTGAAAGGCTACACGATGTTGTCCCTGAAATTTTCCATGACTCAACTCTCTTCCAGCCCTGTGCGTTTTCTGGCCTGCACATTGACAGGATTATCTTTGCAGTATGCTAGTCCAGAACAGGTGAAGGCTGGTTGCCCCTGTCAACAACAAGTCCCGGCACACTCCATGCAAGCCCCGATGGTGATGCAGCCACACACTGACATGTCCGCAGATGGTTCTTTCAATCCGATGGCTTTTCCGCAGCCAAACATGTTTATGGGCACCAACAACATGCAGCCCATGCCCGCCACAATCGCTCCTGTTCAAACCGGACAACATCGTTACTTCCGCACGACTCGTTTAATCCCTGCTGACAAGCCACCGCGTGTGGCGATGATTGATGTCTACACCAACAAAACAGACACCGTCAACGTTTACGACCAAAACCCTTTTCGTGAGGAAGACGAAGTCAAAGGTTATCAAGATCCCAAAAATCCCAACCTTTGGGTCTTCGAAACCAAAGCACTCTTTCCAGGTATTCCGCATATCTACAAAGTCGTCTCCAAGTCGGAATCCGGAACCGAGTCTGTCAAATATATCCGCATGATTCCCGGTCATATTGTGGACCTGGAATTCTAAGCACGGATGCGGAGATGCAGACTTCAGTCCACAGGCTGATTTCTGCTCATGGAGGAGTTTTGTCTTTGTGGAATTCCATGATCGATTCGTTTTCTTGAAATTTCGAGAAACGATTGGTCATGCACAATGGGTTCCTCAAAGACCGATTTTTGAGAGTCTGTGTTAGTGAGCCGGGAAGTTAAATTTCTTCACTGGACTGACAGTGCGCTCCGACTTAAAAAGTTGACGTGCACGATCGACCAGATCCTGTCGCGCGGCTGAAAGATTTTTCTCTTCTTTCAGGTCACTGGAAAGATCATAGATCTCTACAGGACCATCGGGCTCTTTAACAACGTCGATTTGCACTGCTTTGAAGTTCTCAAAGCGAACAGCGCGTTTTCCGCCTTGTTCAAAAAACTCCCAGTAAAGAATCGGATGATCCGATTGTTTTTCTGGGTGGCCCGTGAGGGTCGGGGCGAGGTCGATGCCATCGTAGTGACGGGTTGTGGGTAACGGGACACTCGCCAGGCTGCAAAGCGTTGGCAGTAGATCCCAAAACGCTCCAATCTGATCGGTGGCCGACCCCGCCTCGATGACTCCTGGCCAACGAGTGATCATCGGTGTTCGAATCCCACCTTCATAGAGATCTCGCTTTTCACCTCTCAGATTTCCACTGGAATGGAACGTCTCTGATTTGTGACCGCCTGCAGAATGAGCGCCATTATCAGAGATGAAAATGACGAGCGTATTGTCTGCCACGTTTTTCTGGGCGAGTGTGGCGAGTAGTTCTCCAACTTCCCAATCGAGTCGGCTGATCATGCCAGCGAACGTGGCATTGGGTTCTTGAGTCCCTCGATAGTGCCCCTCCTTGACTTCGTATTCCTCTGGAACCATCCCGCGATAAAGATCGACCCAATCTTCAGGTGCATTCAAAGACGCATGGGGCAAATGGGCCGAGTAGAGGAGAAAGAACGGCCTATCGGTTCGGGAACTCAACCATTTTTGGGCATCGGCTAGATACAAGTCGTGACAGAAGTCTGTCCCTTCATGTTCGTGATTGCCCGAGATTTCGATCGCTTTGCCATCTTCATAAATGTTGGGTGGAAAATAATGGTGAGCCTGCGTGTGGCTGAGCACACCATAAAAATGGTCAAACCCCATCGTGTTTGGCTGAGATAAATTTTTAGAAACGCTGCAAGACGTGCATGACTTGCCAATCATCGCCGTGTCATAGCCAGCAGTTTGCAACAAGCTCGGGAGAGTAAACGGAGCAGTTTCTGGAAACATTTCGACATCGCCGTTGCCCCGCATATCGGTATGCCCGGTATGCAAACCTGTCATCAGCGTCGAACGCGAGGGTGCACAAACCGTTGAGCCCGAATAAAACTGCGTCCACTTCATGCCTTCGGCTGCCATCTGATCGATGCTGGGTGTTTGGATAAGAGTTTGGCCGTAGCATCCCAGATCACCATAGCCCAAGTCGTCTGCCAGGATCATAACGAAGTTGGGGCGCTCGGCGGCGAAGGCATGTGAAGCCAATAAATTGAAGCATTGAACAGCAGCAAACACGATTAAGTATCGTCTCATGAACGTTGATTCCGTTTTATCGTTTAAGGATCATCAATCGAGATTTCATAAGTTGGAGAGTGGATTTGTCTGTCAGGCTGATCTGCGAAGATCAGATTTCGAAAATCGATGCTCTGTTTGATTTCGGGATTTTGCTCACCGAGGTTATTAAAATTCACCGTCAAATCTTCGATAATTTCCGGATGATTAAATCCAAAATCCTTTATATCGAACTCTCCTTTTGAAAACACATGCGCCAGTATTGTCTGATTATCGAGAAACCTCAACCTCCTCAGAAGGATCATATGTAAGTGATGGTGTTTAAGACGCGAGTCTGACATCTCTTTGTCCCCATAACGACCGACCATCTCATGATAGTAGTTGACGAAAGCCAGATCATAATCCAAAAAAACCGTCTGATATTCGTCCCAAAGCTGACTGCGGAATAACGCTGACAACTCTTTGATTTGTGAGCATGTGTCAGTTAGAAATTCTTCAACATCTCTGAGATCTTCATCCGACCTTAAATTGACCCGAAGGACTGACTCCAACTGCATCGAATCGAGCGTCGACGCGACGCACTGGTTGGAACAATACCCCCCATTGTATAAAGTTGCAAAGCTATTATGCCCATCGCGGTTTTGATCTGCCAAACCATAAACATCATTTCCGAACTCAACGATCTTAAGGCCACCGAATTCAGCTTCCACGCCCTGCTTGAGCAGCAAAAATTCGGCGGGTGTGATCGGCGGCAGATCCCACATCTTCTCATTAAAATTAATCGCGCTGACAGCCAGATCAAACAAAACGGGCCGAGTTGATGAGGCTGTGAAGCGGGGGAGTTGTTTGAGTCGTTTGATGCAGTCAAGATTCGCGGCATACATGTCACGCCAATGTTGAGCATACGGTTGTAGCTTTTCGTCGAATGCGTAAACAGGCCCGGGTGTATAGTCACGATCTGGCGGCCACTGAATCGCGTCTGTGACTGGAGCGACATTCGCATGTGGCGGGACGAATCTTCGGGGAGGATCGGGCACGACGTTCAGTTGGTAAATGATGATTACACTACCGCAAAACAGGCTCGTTAAAATGACGAACACGACAATGGCTAATATCAGTTTTTCACTGAAGGAATCGACATCGTCCGCGAATGGGCTCAGCGGATCATACGTAGAACCTTTAGTTGTCACAGAGTTCTGAGGGTTCTTCAACGAGTTCAATTGACTCATTTTCAACACGCGTTTGGAAATACGTAAGGTGGGGCAAAAAAACTATTGATTCGCCATCGAGACGACCACATCCCATTCGTCTTTGGTGACCGGCAGTATTGAAAGTCGCGAGCCCTTTTTCATCACCATCATGTCTTGAGTAATTTCGTTTTCTCTAAGCATCTCGCGCGTGACTGGTGTTTTGAATTTCTCGATGAATTTCACATCGACCATCATCCAGGTCGGGTTTTCGGGATCACTTTTGGGGTCATAATGACACGCATCGTTTTTATCAAACGCTGAGTGATCGGGATAAGAATTTTTAATCACTTCCATAATCCCGACGATTGCCATGGGCTCTGCGTTGGAGTGGTAAAAAAAAGCCCGATCTCCAATTTTGACTTCGTCACGGAGCATGTTACGAGCCTGATAGTTTCTGATGCCATCCCAGTATGTTTTTTTGTCACGGGATAAATCATCAATCGAATAGGCTGTCGGTTCAGATTTGAACAGCCAGTAGCGTTTCTTGCCTGCTGCCAGTTGATCCTTGGAGGAAGCGAGCTTTTTCACTGCGAAGATCCTATCACCCTCAACGTTTTGTCTTGACTTTTTTTGCGAACGTCCATCCTAGCTTGTTGGTTTGAAATAACAACTTTCCGACCCATCAAGCAACACTGACCTTTATCAAAGCCGAAGAGTCCCTTTGAATTCTCTGGGTGATTTCATGCGGGGCGCTTGAATCTGTCTGTCGTCTTGATACCTTTGATGAAATTTTGCGCCCGCCAAGCGCAGCGACTGCGCGCTGATAGTCAACCAAACTTCAATTTGACGCCTCACGTTTGACTGACACGACCGCGTTTTCCACTGTTTTTTAGCCTAAGATCTAATTTTTAGCCAAAGATTGAACTGTGCCAAAACGTACCGACATCAAGAAGATTCTGATTATTGGCTCTGGCCCTATTGTCATCGGGCAAGCCTGCGAATTTGACTATTCCGGCACGCAGGCCTGTAAATCCCTGCGTGAGGAGGGATATGAAGTTGTGCTCGTCAATTCAAATCCTGCAACGATCATGACAGATCCCGAGATTGCAGATCGAACCTATATCGAACCCATCACCTGGCAGTTCGTGCAACGCATACTGGAAAAAGAACGTCCGTGTGCCTTATTACCCACCTTGGGCGGACAAACCGGTCTTAACACCGCGATGGATTTGGCAAGGCGCGGAATTCTCGATCAACTCGGCGTGGAAATGATCGGAGCCGACGAGAAAGTTATCGCAAAAGCCGAAGAACGCGAATCATTCAAAAAGGCAATGATTAAAATCGGGCTCGACGTCCCTAAATCTGCCATTGTCCATAATATGGAAGAAGCACGTGCAGCCCTCAAAGATTTAGGGCTGCCTGTGATTATCCGAGCCAGTTATACCCTTGGAGGGGCCGGAGGCGGAATCGCCTACAATAAGCAGGAATACGAAGAGAAAGTCGCATACGGACTGGAAATCTCGCCGGTCAGTTCAGTTCTCCTTGAAGAATCTGTGCTGGGCTGGAAAGAATTCGAAATGGAAGTGATGCGCGATAAAGCAGACAACGTCGTCATTATTTGCGCCATTGAAAACATTGATCCCATGGGCGTTCATACTGGTGATTCCATCACCGTTGCTCCTGCTCAAACGCTTTCCGACAAAGAATATCAGCGGATGCGTGACGCGACAATCGCTGTCATGCGCGAGATCGGCGTTGAAACAGGCGGATCGAACGTACAATTTGCCATCGATCCTAAATCCGGGCGTATGGTCGTCATTGAAAT
>JBGSVC010000409.1:0-6837 GCA_041753175.1 Planctomycetaceae bacterium | reverse complement strand
GAGGACTTGAATATTGATAGTCTCTGCATCGTCGAAATATTTATGGACATCGAAGATCGATTCGGTGTCACAATTCATGATGAAGAAGCCACCTTCTGCAAGCCCATTTTCGTTCGCAATCCATTTCGGATTCGTGACTTGGCTGAGATTGTCTATTTACAGCAAGGGTCGGGTCGGCCTGAGAGAACTTTCTGGACTCGCAAGAGTGTTACCAATCAGAAGGTTTTGAACCCATTCACCCAACTCAGCGGACGGTGCGATCACAGTAGCACGGGGATTTCTGAGTCGCTTTTCGAGCAGGTCGACGGACAGCCTTTTCCAACATACCGCCGACGAAGCGATGGGATGCCTTGCATTCTTATATCTTCCGATCAGGTCGATATTGGTTGTCCAATGGAGAGAGGGCTCGAAGATGAGAAACCGTTACATGTGGTACACATCAACTCATTTTTGATGGATGCTCAACCTGTTTCTACAACCGCCTATTGTCGTTTCTTAAATTCAATCTCAGTAGAACAGAGTGAACTTAACCAGTGGATTCTACAAGACACGACAGACAGGCGCATCTCAAATTTGCCGATCGAACGAATAGACGATAGCTGGAAACCCAAATCACATTACGAGCAATTACCGATGGTGCTCGTCTCCTGGTTTGGTGCCAACGCCTATGCATTGTGGGCAAATCGGAAAGACTGGCGAGATTATCGCGATGATGCAACTTGCCTGCCTACCGAATGTCAATGGGAGTACGCAGCACGGGGAAAACACTATCAAGAGTTTCCTTGGGGAAATGATCAGCAAAACGCAGAAAGCCAGGCAGTTTTCTCACAACATAAACGCGGTCAATTATATACTCATGAGCCCATGGCGATGCATCCGGTTCATGAGCCAATGGGACGATCTCCTTTTGGTCTGAATCATATGGCGGGGAATGTTTGGCAGTGGTGTCGTGACTGGTATCTGGCAGAATTTTATCACTTACCTCAATCTCTGGATCGAAATGCTTGCCAGATGAAAGAGACAGGAGTTCGAAGCGAACGTGGTGGAAGTTGGGTGGGGCCGTTGTCATTATGCCGCAGTTCATATCGTCGGGCACGCGCTCCCATTGCAATGGGGCGATGTTTGGGATTTCGTTGTGTCAGTGCTATTTCTGATTTAACGAGCAATTGAGGGCTCTGGTCTTGACGCAATCTCCATTGTGTATACATTTGTTCCAATTCTTGGAGATTAGAATGAAACATGGAGCAGGCTTCGATCCGCCTAATCGTTTTGAAAAGCAGCAACGCGTTGATGATTGGGAACATTGGGAGGGGGATCACGAATTTCAGGCGTCACGCCATGCACGTCCCATTGAATATTCCGTCGATGCCTCACGCACGCTGGTGTCCAGAAACGACTCGCCCGATATCCCTTTCACTTACTCGTTGAATCCTTACCGCGGGTGTGTGCATGGGTGTGCCTATTGTTACGCGCGTCCCACCCATGAATATCTGGGGTTCAAAGCGGGCATTGAATTTGAGACAAAAATCGTCATCAAGCCACAGGCGGCGATGTTGTTTCGCGAATTTCTCTCCCGACCTGATTGGGCCTGTGAATGTGTCGTGTTTTCAGGAGTGACGGATTGTTACCAGCCAGGAGAGCGCGAGTTTCGTTTGACGCGAGCATGCTTGGAAGTCGCTCTTGAGTTCGGTCAGCCGGTCTCGATCATCACGAAAAACGCGCTGGTTCTTCGAGACCTCGATCTCCTGCAGGCGCTCAATCAACGTCATCTCGTTAATGTCAATATTTCACTGACGACGCTTGATCCAGAATTGGCAAGTGTGATGGAACCGCGAACCAGCATTCCGGCGGCGCGACTTCGTGCGATTCAAGCACTTGCTTCGGCAGGCATTCCGGTTCGGGTGATGACGGCACCTCTCATTCCAGGACTCAACGATCATGAATTGCCAAGCCTGATGAAAGCAGCACGTCAAGCCGGTGCCAGCGATGCTCGCTATGTCATGTTGCGTCTGCCGCTGTCGGTCAAACCTGTTTTTCTTGAATGGCTGGATCGCGAAATCCCTATGAAAGCAGAGAAGGTCAAAGCTCTGCAGCGACACGTCCGCGGCGGTGAATTCAATGTCTCGACATTTGGTAAGCGGATGAAGGGTGAAGGGGAGATCGCCGATCAGATAAGCCGTGTTTATCACGTCTTTTATCAAAGGCTTGGTTTTACGAATCTGCCTACTTTGTCGACCAACGTGTTTCGGGTTCCAGGTCGAACGGTTCAGAAAACATTGTTCTGACGAAAGCTGCAGGAGTCGGTCAGGCGACTGTCATAAAAAAAGCCGACGGAAGTCAAACTTCCGTCGGCTGCCCAGAACTCTTACAGGAGACAAGACTCAAAAGAGGCGAAGCGATGAAACGTCACGTTTCGCCAGGTTGCAAACACCTTAGTGAATGTAGGCGTGCATGCCGTGTTCAGAAACATCCAGTCCTTGTTCTTCATCTTCAGCCGAGACACGCAGGATGCCAACGACTTTAAGAATACTAAAGAGGATGAACATCGTCACAAAAGACCAGGCACAGACTGCAACAATTCCAATGGCTTGATTGGTAAGATTAGCACCACCAAAGATTCCCGCTGCCAGGACACCCCAGACTCCACAGACACCGTGAACAGGGAAGGCACCTACGGGATCGTCAATGCGGAGTTTGTCGAGCAGAATTGTTGCCAGAACAACAAGAACTCCGGCAACAAGTCCAATAATGATTGCATTGACGTTTGAAACAGCATCGCAATTTGCAGTGATGCCTACCAGACCTGCCAGAACTCCGTTGAGAGCCATCGTCAAATCTGGTTTGCCGAACAAGATCCATGCCAGGATCATACCAGCACAACCGCCTGCTGCTGCAGCAAGTGTCGTGTTGACAGCCACCAACATTGTTCCATCGATGGCATCTGTTTCTTGGAATGCCAGGTAGCTACCTGGGTTGAAGCCGTACCATCCAAACCACAAAATGAATACTCCCAGTGTTGACAGTGCCAGATTGTGAGCGGGGATTGCCTGAGGTTTTCCGTTGGCACTAAATCGACCCAGACGTGGACCGAGAATAATAGCACCGGCCAGGCCTGCAAAACCACCAACAGCATGAACCAATACAGAGCCTGCAAAATCTACAAATCCATAATCGGCTTCCAGCCATCCACCACCCCAGTCCCAATAACCACTGACTGGATAGACCAATGCCGTAATGACAATGGTGTAGATCATGTACGCTTCGAACTTCATGCGACCAGCAACGGCACCTGAAACGATAGTTGCCGCTGTCGCTGCAAAGACAGCCTGGAACAACCAGTCAACTTGTGGTGAAAAGCTACGTTCTGGGTCTGATGATTCATAAATTCCAAAGCCCCCAAAACCGAAGTAGCCATTTCCGGCAATAACTGGTTCAGCATAGCTTCCAGGATACATGATTCCAAATCCGACAATGTAGAACAACAATGCGCCGACGCACATGTCCATCAGGTTTTTGGCAAGAATGTTGACAACGTTTTTGGATGAGTTGAAGCCAGCTTCCACCATCGCAAAACCGGCTTGCATCAGCATGACAAAGCAGGCACATAAAAACAGCATGGCGTTGTCGAAGGCATATCCAATTCCAAGATCAGGGGCAGCTTCTTCGGCTGGTGCCGCTTCTTCTACGGTCGCTGGAGCTTCGGCTGCTGCTGCGGTATCTGCTTCTTGAGCTGATACCGTGTTCAGGGTGAGGAATGGAGATGAAACTGAGGGTAGAATTCCACTACCCATTAGGAAGACGCAGCTCATCAACACAAGCGCTAACTGTTTTCTCATGGTGTCCCTTTGGCTGAAGAAATAAATCTGTACGAATCACAAGTATGCAATTTGCCAGTGATCAAGCGTGTTTTTGGCCAGGCCAGTCTTTTCCTGCAAGTAAAACATCAAGCATCGATGCGAAACAATCAATAGATGCTTAAAAGCTCAACGAAAACACACGATACTGCTAATGCAACGAGCAAATTCACTGTGGCAAACATCATGCCCGACGCTTTGAAAGATTTACAAAAGGTTGTAAGCGACACGAAGAGAAAGAGTTATGTCATATCAGAATGCTCGGCAATATAAGTATAATTAATGTCAAGGAGCGGTTGTGCTTGTGGGCTGTGCATGTGAGCCCAATATGTGTGCGATGGCCGCCACTGTTGAGACACATTGGCGATTGCCACTGACTCTCGGTAAAGTAAACGCAGACTTCCCAGGCTGCTAAAAGCCCTCATGTTCACTTCTTTGGGCAGAGCGCATCGCCTGCAAGTTCGATTCGAGAACGCATCTAAGTCATGCTATGGCAACGAAATTGACGAAGTATAGATTAAAGTGCGCCATGATGGTCGCATCTCCCAAAGAATTCCGGCAAGAGGCGGGACTGTCATGGCTGATCAAAACCACTTAGACTCATCGAACCCTGCCCGACTATCAGGCAGCAGCTCATTTCCTGTATCACTGAGGATTATCTCTGGAAAAAGTGAGCATAAGCTTCGGCCTATTGTTGTTGATCGCTTTCTGATTGGTGCTGGAAGCACCTGCCAGTTGCAACTGGGGGCTCCGAATATTCCGATGGTCCACAGCGTCATCATCAAACAGCCAGAAGGATTTCGCATTCATTCATTAGTCAGTGGGCCAGAACTTCGCGTCAATGGTCACATCATCCGCAGCGGGGCACTTGCTGATGGCGATGTCATTGAAATTGCACCCTATCGATTTGGCTTTCAACAGCAAAACTCCCCATCACCCATCACGCTTCCCTTTGAGTCGGAATCAGAAGCCCCGGCGACTGAGCTACTCCAGGAAGACATGATTTCGGACGACGAGCACGAAGAAGAAGTCGATCTGGAGATGCTCTCAGCCAGCGAGCTGGTCGACCTGATTGAGCAGGAAATGCAATTTGTCGATGAGGCTGAAGATCATCGTCGTGAAGCAGCCAAAAACCTGTTTCAGGAAATTACGTCGCGAGCCGACCGGATGAAAGCCGAACAACAGACACCCGAGGAGTCTCTTGAAGTTGATGAAGAATACGAAATTCTGCAAACACTGGCGGAATTGTCGGAGAATCTGGAGGATTGCCAGTCACAACTCAATTCTGCCCCCTGGCAGGACGAAAGCCATATTCGGTCGTTGCTGAGCACACAGGAAAAACTGCTTTCGCGTTTGGACGATGCCATCAATTGGCTGCAATCAACGCGAGACGATGGTCACAAACGCAGCGCCTGAATTATGCCTTTTTTTGCCACAGTCCTCGGTAGACCGGCCAGCCGGCGAGTCGCTTTTTTCTTTCAAAGCTGGTTTGATAATCCATATCATGAGTGGGATCACGTTCCTGAGGTGGGGGACATGCTGTGAATTGTGGAAACGGTGTGATCGTTTCTAATGCCATTTCCCAATAGTCCGTCACATCGGTCCACAGGTGAAATTCGCCTTCAGGGGTGAGGATATTGAGGACAAGTTCCAGAAACTGTGGGGTGACGAGGCGTCGTTTGTGATGCTTTTTTTTCCACCACGGATCTGGAAAATAGACGTGAATTTTCTCGACACTGCCTGCTGGAAAATAATCTTTCAAAGCTTTGTTGGCGTCGCCGCCGATCACGCGCGCATTAGGCTGTGCTAGTTTTTTGAGTCGGGCTGCACCTCGTCGACCTTCTTTATAGTCGATTTCAAGGCCCAGAAAATTCCGCTCAGGGAATTTCAATGAGGTGTTGTAAAGAAACAATCCTCGCCCACAGCCGATATCGAGTTCCAGCGGTGCTTCTTTTTGAAAAAGAGACTGTGGATCAAGAGGTGAAGGGAGTTCCTCAAGAGCAATGAAATAGGGTCTGAGGTCTGGTGGCGGACAGAGTTGAGCCATGGGAATGAAATTGCCGAACGGGTGAACAGAAAGGGCATTCAGCGATTGCCGACAAAAAACAAAAAGGTGCCTCCGTGCACAATTTTCGCATCCGTGCGAACAGTTTGTCAGAAGCGTCACTTGGTCAGTGGCGCTTCATAAGAACTCTCTATTGAGGATCGTGTTGCATGGATGTTGCACGAGTAATGGGCACGCCGATCATTGTTCCTGAAAATGCCATACGATCGTTGACCCAGCCTTGAAATTGAAAGAACGCCATTTTGCCCGGTCTGAGGTTGGTCAGTTGGGAGCAAAGAATCAAGCGTGAGTTCGGATAAACCGGGATTCGAAATCGCACTTCTTCCATGCCACCAAATCCAAGAAAATCACCATCGAGGAGTTTGTATTTGCGTGCATAAAACCCGGCCAACTGAGCGGCTGCTTCACACATAATCACGCCTGGCATGAGTGGAAAGCCGGGCATATGGCCCGTGCACCAGAATTCGTCTTCAGTCACATCCTTGAATCCAACGATTCCATGATTGGGAGGATCAACATGCACGATCCCGCTCAAATGCTCCATGGCATCGCGCTGTGGGTTGACTTTGCGAATTTCATGGATGTTATAGAGCGGTTTGTCGAAGTTGTACTGGTCGTAGTCGTAGAGTTTTTTAGGTGGCATGTCTTTGTGAGATGGCAAAGGTCAACTGAAATTGACGACGAAACGCGACTGCAAGAAATCACTCGTCACGCCGACTCTTAAAAATTCTACTCTTCCACAGAAGCGTAGTGAATGTGGATTAGACAGTAGCGTAGCGACTGAGAATTAGAAAAACAAACGAATCGGTCGATTTCTCTGAGATGCTTTGAGATGGAGGAGGCTTGCTCTATGCTCTTGAGCAAGTTGATACCCCCGACAAGGGCTCAAGTCATCGCCCCAAGATCTGCAGCAATGTT
>JBGSVC010000408.1:0-7596 GCA_041753175.1 Planctomycetaceae bacterium | reverse complement strand
ATTGGCATCGGCGGCTGGGGTGGGCGTGAAAAAGATTACGGCTTTTACTTGTACTACACCAACGAAGGTGAACTCGTGCGTGATGCCACGCCAGGGAAATGTGGTGCCCATGGAAAACAACATGAAATTCCCATCACATTGCGTGTCAAAGATCATCCCATCACCCAGGGGATGCCTGAAACCTGGCTGACATCATCCGATGAATGCTACGCGATGCTCCGCGGGCCCGCTGAAAACATCCAGGTCCTCGCCACCGGTAAAGATCAATCGGGCAATGCCCCCTCGGACCGTCACGAACCGATTCTGATGGTTCTTGAATATCATCAGGGGCGTATTTTTCACACGACTCTGGGCCATGATACACCTGCCCTGGAAGGTGTCGGATTTATCATCTCGTTCACACGAGGTGTGGAATGGGCAGCGACAGGCAAAGTGACCCAACCCATCCCCGACGACTTCCCTACATCCGAGGTCTCCAAAACACGTACATTTACCGTAAATTGACTCTGCAGATCTCCGATCGTCACCCGACTGCCAGGGAGGTTTGCGATCACGAGAATTCAACAGATCATTTATTCTTCGTACCATGTAACGACAACTCTTTTGGCTATATTCCTACCTTTAACCGGAGAAACCCACTTCATGTGCCACCTCATCCGTTGCCTGACAGTTGCTGCTAGCCTGTTTCTGGCAGGTCAGCCCCTGTGGGCGGTCGTCAACACTCCGCCGAACGTCGTCCTCATTATCTCAGACGATCATGGATTTATTGATTATGGATTCATGGAGAGCAAGCTGGCAAAAACGCCCCATCTGGATCGTATCGCTGCTGAAAGCCTCCTTTATACACGGGGCTATGTCATGCCTGTTTGTTCCCCCTCTCTGGGGTGCCTGCTGACTGGAAAACTTCCTCACGACCACGGCATCACTGGGAATGATCTCAGCGATGAGGGAATAAAAATAGTTCAAGCAGATGGCAAAAAGGATCGCGCTCCGCTCACTCAGCAGCTATTGAGCAATCCGGTTATCCTTCCAAAGATTCTTTCTGACGCCGGTTATGTGACTCTTCAAACGGGCAAACTCTGGAATGTGACAGCACAGGAGGCCGGATTCACCAATGGGATGACACAAAAAGAAGGCCGCCACGGCGGAGAAGGACTGTCAATCGGTCGAGAAACGATGCAGCCCATTTACGACGTGATTCAGGAAGCTCAAACGCAACAGAAACCGTTTTTTGTCTGGTATGCCCCGCTGCTTCCTCACCAGCCACACAATCCTCCTCAGGCCTATCTTGAACGTTACACCGGCAAAGGGCTCAGTAAGAAAGCTGAGAAGTATTACGCCATGGTAGAATGGTTTGATCAAACCTGTGGCGATTTGGATGACTATCTCAAGCAACACCACCTCTCCGAGAACACAATCGTCATTTATCTGGCCGACAATGGATGGGATGCTGAAGAGGGAAGTCGTGCAAAACTTTCACCGTTCGAACTGGGCATCCGCACTCCGATTTTCATTCGCTGGCCGGGTAAAATCAAACCACAACGCGACGATCAGACACTCGCTTCCATTATCGATATTGTCCCCACAATTTTGCATCACACCGGGATGGATGTGAGCGCTCAACTCCCCGGCCTGGTCCTCACGGATCGCAATGCGATGACTCAGCGACAATCCGTTTTTGTCGAAGCCTACACCCACGACATCGCTGAACTCGGCAAACCAGAAAAAAGCATTGTCACGCAGGTGATCATCAATGGATGGTCCAAACTTCTGCAACCAGGGCCAAACCGCCCTGACAAAGCCTACACGTCAGCACCAGAAGAGATTCAACTCTTCGATCTTCAGTCAGATCCTTTTGAGAAGCACAATCTCGCTGATGAAAAGCCAGAGGAGGTCGCACGACTCAAAGCACTTCAAAACGCTCAATGGGCCATAAACCCTTAACCGTGTTGAAACACAACTTCGTGTCAATTTCCAACAATCCAACAACGCCTGAAAGCGGGCGTTGTTGATGATTCTAAACCATCCCAATTTCAAAACAGGAACGATCATAAAGAATTAAGGTATCACGTCAGATTTGGGCGCTGATTGCCATTCATCGGCTTGTTCCATAATCGACCTGGGCCCCTCACCCTGTAGCCAGGTGAGGGCTTTTACGTCACCTTTGAGATAGGCATCCCAAAATGCCGCACTGATGCCCAATATCACGCGATGATGATTAGGATTCTGAGCTTCGTTTCTTCCGAATCTGACCTTGACCTGACGCTCGCTGAAGGCCGAATGCTGACCACCCGCTAACACAAGTTCATAACGATCGATAGAGGTCGGCAAAGCAGGAAAGACGCCGCGACGACTCTCTGGAGTTTGATTTCCGATGGGCGAATTGTCTTGCGTGCCAGTCATAAGCAGCATCGGCTTGTTGATGTTTGCAAACGCTGCGCGTGGATCGCCGGCGGAGGGGACTGATGGACTATAGGCAATTCCTGCGCTGATCTGAGGTACCCGAAACTTATCACCCAGCATCATGAAGTTCTGTCCCATGACCGCCTGGGTGGTGTGTGCTCCAAAGGAATGCCCGCACATGCCGATGGCTGTTTCATCCAGTCTGCCAAACAATAGATGCGAACGATCTGTGTTCCAGACTTTGAACTGCGCCACGATTTTTGCGACATCTTCGCATCGCAGTTTCAGATTTTCAAAGTTTGCAGCTTGCTGCATGAGTTTCATAACGTCCATCGGCCGCTGGTTTTTCCAGACCGATTCATCGCTGCCAGGATGCTGCACAAAGATCACAACATATCCGCGCCCTGCGAAGTGATTTCCCAGATACGCATTGTTGTCACGTGACCCACCCAGTCCATGGCTAAAGATCACAACGGGCGCCGAATGAGTTGTTTCTGGAAGATAAATGCGAATGGGGATTCCACGGTCTCTTTGTTCGTCTTTGACTTCCCATACCTCACTGCGAACATTGTCCCACGTTGTTAGCGGGTCATATTCCTCCGCAGCCGCCTGACTGACCAAAAGAAACGACAGGAATAGTCCAAGTTGCCATGTATTGGTCATATCAATCTCTCTGTATTCAGTGAACGCTTCAGTTAATGAGATTACCTGACACATTCTGCATTGGTTTCAGCAGACTTGTTGTGGAGCACGATTTTTCGAATTGGAAACTCAATCGTTTGAGCAGATCCAACAGAAAATGCATCGTTTTACGAAAACATGGAATCCACACCTGTGGCTTCAAACGCTGAGGTTATATGCGTGAATTCCGGATCGGCAGCAGGAGTGGCATAACAGACACTCACGACATCAAAACGAATTGGGCATCCGAGCAGTTTGTGACGCTTCAGAAAAGCGAGCGCCGTTTGTGTTAACTTGCGTTTTTTAGCCTGATCTACCGCCATCAGTCCCTCTTCTGACGTTGCTTGGCCACGCGTTTTGACCTCAATAAACACCAGCTTTTGATCACGACTGCGCATGATCAGATCGATTTCGCCTTTGCCAAAACGAAAGTTCCGGGCTACGAGCCGATAGCCATGACGCTTCAGATACTGAGCAGCCGCCTTTTCCCCACGCGCACCCAGCGGCATGTCAGCGATCGGGCGACCAGTGAGTATGCAAAAAAGACGCCGAAACCACGTAGTGATCATAGGCGTCTCCCTGCTGAGTCAAATTCTCAGAAATGACTGCGAATATTATTCGCCTGCGGCTTCGTCTTTGCGGTTGACTCGGCGTTCGGTCAAGCGAGTTGCTTTACCGACGCGATCACGCAGATAAAACAGTTTGGCCCGTCTGACTTTAGACGAACGCTTCACGACGACATCAGCGACTTTAGGAGAGTTGACTGGAAATGTCCGCTCAACCCCTTCGCCGGCGACAATCCGACGAACAGTAAATGATTCTGACATGCCGCCGCCATGCTTGGCAATAACGACACCGTTGAACAACTGAATACGCTCTTTGTCGCCTTCAAGAATACGTGTGTGAACATCCACTGTATCGCCAATCTCAAAGCTGAGTTTATTGGGACGAAGGGAATCTTTGGCAACGTGGGCCAGAATATCAGCTTTGGACATAGCCATGGCAGGAATCTCCGCAAGAAAACAGGTAAATATCTCGTGTCAAATAATTTTAGATCTCTTCAGGAATCTTTGGGAACAAGATCGGATCGCTTCTGGGCCGTTCGTGCGAGGCTTTGGGCCTGTCTCCAGTCGGCAATCTTGACATGATCGCCACTCAGAAGAACCTCGGGAACGTCCATCCCACGAAAACTGCGGGGCCTTGTATATTGTGGATATTCAAGTAACCCCTGATTGGAAAACGAATCGTATTTATGACTGGTCTCATCACCTAAGACACCCGGCACGAGCCTGATGACGGTATCGATGAGTAGCATCGCTGGAACTTCACCCCCGTTGCAAATGAAATCTCCTGCAGAGATTTCCAGGGGCTTGAGTCCAAGATTTATTCGTTCATCAAACCCTTCATATCGGCCACACAAAACAATCAGTCGTTCCGAACTGGCAAGCTCTTCGACAACTTCTTGATTTAAGGGACGACCTTGAGGGGTCATCATAACAAGCTGACCAGGTTTGTCAGATTGTTGCTGCACCGCTTCCACGCAGTCGAAAACGGGCTGGCACATCAAAAGCATCCCAGGACCACCCCCATAAGGGCGATCATCAACGTTTTGATGTTTGTCGCTGGTCCAGTTTCGGAAGTTCCATAACTGGATATCGACCAAGTGTTGATCAATGGCTTTTTTAAGCAGACTTTGTCCCAAATATCCAGAGAAAATCTCCGGGAACAACGTCAGGATATCAAAACGCATCGCTCGTCTTACGTTTCATGTCAAATTCGGATGGCTCACCGATCCCTGTAGAGGGGCGTTGTGCCGTCCCGGGCAATTAACCCTCAGCGGGTGCTTCAACGGCTTCTGCTGTTTCACCTTCTGCACTTGCTTCTTGTGCAGCAGGTGGCTCAGGAACGGGCAGAGGTTTGGGGGCCAGCATCGCTGGAGCGTTTTGGCCTGTCGTCCAGCGGTTGTCTTTAACTTTGCTGATCAACGTTGCCACGCGTTCAGAGGGTTGTGCGCCGACTGACATCCAATAATCTACGCGATCCATTTTCAGGTTCACTCGTTGAGATTTGTCCTTGACGAACGGATCATAAGTGCCGATCTCTTCAATCGTTTTTCCGTCACGCGGGCTACGAGAATCTGCTACGCAAATCCTGAAAAACTGGCGACGGTGTCGCCCCATTCTTTTCATCCGAATCCGAACTGCCACGCTTGACTCCTGAAATTGAAACGAAAAAATCTGACTCTGAAAGTTCTGGCCAGGACCTATCTGAATAGTTTGGAAACTTCAAAACATCTGAAATCGAGATTTCAAACATTCTGATTGCAAAACCACAAAAATCTTATTCAAAACGTCTGTATATCGAAATTATACTGAAATCGCAACTCTTACTTGCGATTCTTTTTACGTTGTTTCTTGGCTTCCTTGCGTTTTTGCTTCTTAATTTCTTCCAGTTTGGCCTTGTCGATTGGCCCACGTTTACTGCGAAGTTTCTTGTCGTTGAGCTGCATATTCGGGTCCATACTTCCGCCCGCGAGCTCTTGTACGGCACGCATTCGGTCACGAACACCCATCCCGGCCATTTTTTGCATCACACCCGACATTTGTTTGAAATCACTGAGCAGCTTATTCACAGCCGCTGGATCGGAACCGCTCCCTTTGGCGACCCGTGTCCGTCGTGAGCGGTCGATAATGTCTGGATTGCGACGCTCTTCCATCGTCATGGACGAAATGATGGCATCGATATGTCCCAGATCTTTATCGGGATTGAAGGCACCCAATTGCTCGGCCATCCCCCCCATACCGGGAATCATCTTCAAGATATCGCCGACAGATCCGAGCTTCTTGATTTGTTTCATCTGCTTTTGGAAGTCGTCCAGGGTGAATTTCCCCTTGGCCATCTTCTCTTGCTGCAGACGCATTTCTTCTTCGTCGAACTCTTCCTGCACGCGCTCGGCAAGGGTGGCCAAATCGCCGCCACCCAGAATTCGGCTTGCCATCCGTTCAGGATGGAATTTCTCCAGTTTGTCGAGTGTCTCGCCGACGCCGATATATTTAATCGGCACGCCGGTGACAGCCTTGACGCTGATCGCAGCTCCGCCGCGTGTGTCTCCGTCGAGCTTGGTAAGGATGACACCATCTAATTCGAGGGCATCATTAAAGGCTTTGGCAGAGTTGACGGCATCCTGGCCTGTCATTGAATCACAAACCAGAATGACCTGGTCGGGGTTGAGCTTGCGATCAATCTGCGTGATCTCATCCATCAACTCATCATCGACATGCAAACGTCCTGCTGTGTCGAGAATCACAACATCAATATCGCCGCGTTTTTTCGCAAAATCGAAGCCATTCTGGCAGACTTTGACCGGGCTTCGTCCATCGGCGGGTTCAGAATAGACTGGTACGTCGATCTGCCCACCAATCACCTTCAACTGTTCAATTGCCGCTGGGCGTTGCAAGTCTGCAGCAACGAGCAACGGTTTGCGCCCTTCATCTTTGAGCATCCGAGCCAGTTTGCCCGAAGTCGTGGTTTTTCCACTCCCTTGCAAACCAGCCATCATGATAACGCTCAGCCCCTTTTTGAGGTGCAACGAATGGTCGACTGGCCCCATCAGCATGACGAGTTCGCGAAAAACGATCCCAACGATCTGCTCAGATGGTTTCAGTGACTTGAGAACCTTCTCACCGACCGCTTCTGCGGTGATTTTCTTGACAAAATCGTTAGTCACCTGAAACTGGACATCTGCTTCCAGCAATGCCTGACGCACTTCGCGCATCGAATCGCGAATATTTGCTTCGGTCAGCTTGCCTGTTTGCAGCTTACCAAGCGCTGTTGTCAATCCTCGTGTGATAGATTCAAACACGATCCAAGTCCAATATCTTCTGACTGATTAAAAAGATCGCCAACGATTGAGGAGACGTCACTCCACCAACCGCCTGCCAGTTCCTTCATTTTATAATGACTCGGAATCCAGCACATTAAGTTCAAACAACCAAACCCAACAAATTATCACTCTGGGGTGCCGTTGGCAAGATTCCACAGGCTCAATTCCCGTCATTTCACACGATATGAGCAATTCAAATCGCTGTATTCAGCACTTGATGTCTTGGGTTGTCAAAAAAATAGCCGAACGGGCATGCCAAACAGGTGTCAGACAGATATATTAACATCTGCACGATAACATGCCCTTTTTCACGTCGATGACAGTTTTCAAGCAACTGTCAGGTTTCGATTCCTTTACCCCAAAGTGGACAACCGTTTTCATGACTGGCAAAAATCTTTTTAACAAAGTCTGGGACAATCACACCGTCGGTCAACTCACCTCCGGACAAACTCAACTCTTTATTGGTTTGCACCTTATTCATGAAGTGACCAGCCCACAAGCCTTCGCCATGCTGCGTGAACGCAATCTGACCGTGCTTCACCCCGAACGTACATTCGCCACGGTCGATCACATTGTCCCGACACTTGATCAAGCTCGTCCATTTAAGGATCTGCTTGCCGAAGAAATGA
>JBGSVC010000407.1:0-2851 GCA_041753175.1 Planctomycetaceae bacterium | reverse complement strand
CAAATCGGGCTATAATAAGGATTGTTTCCATGCAAACATGCAGATTCTTAGAAACATCGACGAGCTGTTAAGTGTTTGCCTGCAAGTAGTTAGTGGCAATATCCATGCCGATGTTTGTGTTGATGGGAGAACCGTGCAGATCTTTGCCAACCCTCCCGGATAAAGGTCGTCTGACGAGTTTGGAAATCTCTGCGAGAAATACGTTTCGGTATTACAATTTCGCGAAAAAGTTGTCCACACAGGCCAATCTGTTCCCAGCAGTGATCACCTAGAAACGATTGCTGATAATAAAAAATGTTGATGGCTGACTTTGATGACTGTCGGGTCATTAACCCAAAAACATTTCGGTCGCCAGCGTCATCCCTTCCAGGAGCGAGGGTTCATAGCGTCTGAGCGAGGTGGCTTTCATCCAAAGGTCGATATGCGGGGCTGGGGTTGAGGAGGGCTGGTCGAAGGCAAAAATCTTTTTGCCAGCCACCCGTACTCGTGCACATTCTGCGAATTCTCCATCCATCAATGTCATTTCATTGAGTACGATGGGATGCCAAAGTCGGGAGCGTTGAGCGGTCGAAACGTAGTTATTGCGTGCCCATTTTCGCAAGCGAAATTCTTTCACCAGATCGACGTTGACAGTTTCCATATTCAGACTCCCTGTACACTTGCGAGATCGACACCTTGACTCTGCGCACAGCCTGTCGAAGGGGGGGCTGTTTTGCAGACCAACACGCGCATGCCCCCGTGCTCACAAGCATGATCGCAACAAATGATTGATCGAGCGTTTCAGAGTTTGTCGATCAGGAAATCTGGGGGCTTGTGGGGAAATAGACGGGCGGCTCTTTGTCTGGCTCCGTAAGACCGTTACAACCAGTCCACATCTTGCATCTGTGCGGCGGCGTTTGAACGTTAGACGACAGTATTTCCCACCCTGCGCGCTGCCAGATCACGCTCTATGCAGATGGGATTTGCTCTAACAGCCTGTTGGAACTCGACTTCGTGTCAATTTTCAACATTTCAAAAAACGCCCGGAATCGTCCTTTTTTAGGATTCCATCACAGGAGTCAAGCAGCCCGCCCGCGCAATTTCTTCAGCGCCCCTGATGTTTTTGCACGCCAATTTTCGGCGGCCTGCTCTTCAAATATGGCAACAAAACTCGTGACATTGACATTATGCCATTTGCGTCCGAATAAGGGCATCGAGGAGAGGCTGTTCTGTCCACTCTTGCCACGAAATACCATGTCATACAATGCCAGTACTTTGGCAGTCCGCGTCACGCCATGTTGACAATGCACTAGCATCGGATAGTGGTTAGGATTTTCCAGAAATTCGACATGACGGGCGATCAGTTCATCATCGGGTTCAATTTCGAAAGGCATGGGCAATTCCATGAGAATTGCTCCTGCATCGGTGACGGCTTTTCGTTGATCAATCCATCGCTGCTCTCCCAGTTCTCCTGGCTTGCACAGGTTTAATACAGTGCGCAATTGATGCTGTTCAATCAGTTCTGAAAAGGCATCCGGCTTCAGCCACGCACTCCGAAAAACCATGCCTTCTTCATGGACGGCCAAATGTTTGTAACGCTGATGGCGGTAATAAAGCAGACCCAGCACGCCCGTCGTCACCAGTCCTGCGCCAACGGCGAAGACAACAACACTCATATCCATGACAAAACCTTCCCTGGTTCCAAAATGCTCCTGATCATCAGGAGCAGGCGATTCCCGATTGGCTAAAAACATCCTTGTCCGGCCAATCTCAAATGGCAGGTTACTCCTGTCGGGCTGTGTTTGTAAACGTCAATTGTGCTCTTTTCCTGCAACTGGAAGATCTTCAATTGGTTCCCCAGCCTGTGCAGGAATTGCACCTTGAGTGGGGTTTTGATCATCTGGATTATCTTTCAAAACGGCAGAAATTGACGCGGAAACGGAATCAGTTGACAAGACTCCCGGTAATTCCAGAGTTGTCGTTTGATCTTGAGTCGGAACTTCTGGCGTCGTGGGTTTCGAACTCCCTCCTGGCTGGCCGGGCAACGCAGTCCCCCCATTTTTGTCTGCACCCTCGTTTGGGTTTGTTCCAGGTGAAGCATTCGGGCTCACAGTCCCCGCAGCCTTGCTGTTGGAACCTTCTGAGATCGTCGCTGCACCTTCTTGCAGGCCTGTGGCTGACTTACCCGCCAGTTCGACGGTTTTGGGGGTCCGCGAGACACGGTAAAAAAACAATTCTTCCCCCACATAATATTGGGGATGAACCAGCAGATTGAATTTCCATTGGGCATTCTGATCGGTAGGTAAATACGGTTCGACGCCCCAGAAGATGATCACGCCATCACCGGGAGGAAATGTCTGATCGTTGGCAATCGTGGCGGCGAGAGACTGTTTTTCGAGAATCCGAAAGTCGTCGACCGGCCATAAGCGTTGTAATGAAAATAATAATCGCGGTGGAGGCGGTTCATCGATCAGCAAACGACACCACTGCACGTTTTTCGAATTCATCAGAATCTTAAACCAACTGATGGGTGTGTCTTTTGATCGCAGTTCTCTTGGGAACGCTGTCACGATGGTCATGGCCATCAGCACAACGACCATTGCCGATTTCAAAAACGTCGCGGAGTCTTTTCTGAAGTTGAGCAGCGAGGTTAACAAAAACATCATCAGCAAGGTCAGGATGATCGATGACCAGTTGGCAAAGTAATCTGGCAATAGGCCCCACAAAAAGATCGTACCCACGGCCCAAATCATCGGATTTGAGTAGCGTGTTTGAGCGCCTTTGGTACAAAAGGAATCCACGACCAGCACTGCTGAAAACATCAGCGGCAATGTCAATAACACCGACCAGAAAGGGAGATCAGTGCGGAGCG
>JBGSVC010000406.1:0-3723 GCA_041753175.1 Planctomycetaceae bacterium | reverse complement strand
GGAGATCAAGAATACTGGTCGCATAAAATGCAAACGGGATCGACAACCCCGTCACCAGCAACACGCCAATCCGGTTAACTAGCAAACCACGTGAGCGAAAAACTGGAATGTTCCCCAAGAGATTACGACCAATCAATGATGCCGGCGACAGCGTTGCTGATGTGCAGGTAGAAATAATACACGCCGTCAGGGAAAGCACAAAGATCGTCACCATGATGCGGGAACAGCGGAGATTCACGAACGCCAGTAACACCGAATCTCCATTTTCGACGCTCACAAAATCACGCGAGATGATTCCCAGCACAACAGGCATCATCCCAAAGACCAGATAGATCATCCCCCCCAGAACACACGCCTGCGTCGCCACCCGGCTGCTTTTGGCAGCAAACACGCGTTGCATCAGATCTTGGCCAGGAATATTTCCAAACACCCCCGTCGCCCACGTCGAAGCCCACGCCAGCGTTGCCACCACCGTCAATTCAGGAAGCAGGGTGAGAAGTTCAGGATCTGTCTGTTCCAGAAAATTCGAAACTCCAGTCCCCAGGCTCCCATTTCCCAGATGAAGCATGATGTCTACAAAAACAACCGTCAGACCAATAAACATGATGAGCAGTTGCGCCGTGTCTGTCAGCGTCACCGACCACATCCCACCAGTCAGTGTTAACAACACCACAATCACAGCCCCCAACGGAATCCCCCACGCCGCAGGAATACCAAAAACCAGCGCAAAAACTTTCGCCAGCGCAATATATTGACCAGCAATCCACGGAAAGTACCCGATCGCCTGAATCAACGACGAGACGAATTCCGTCTTCGGACCATACTTGAGTCGATACAGATCTCCCGTCGTGAGTATATTCATGTTCCACAAGCGGTGAGCAAAAAAAACTCCTGCAACAATCAGCGCCACTCCCGATGCAAATGGGTCAAGGATCACACCTGCAAATCCTTCGTTGTAAGCCGAGTCGCTGGCACCAATCACAGACCCCGCACCAAACCACGTCGCCACAAGCGTCCCAAACGCCAATCCCAACGGCAGCCGTCGTCCTGCAACCAGATAGTCCGTCTCGTTCTCAATGGCCCCTTGAGACCAAAAACCCATGACAATCAACAGTCCCAGAAAAATGATCAGCGAGACAACCAGCATGGTCAACTCCAAAGGTGGGGATTCAAAGAGGAATAAGCGTCACGCGAAGTAAGCATCAAACAGAAAACAAAGTCGACAAATACGGAAACGACATCAGGATGATCCGCTGCAACTTATGACATGGTCGTATTCCCCAACGCTCCTTGGATCCAAGGCGATCATCGCGCTATTGCGTAATCTTCATCCAGTACAGCTTCTGTCGGTCGCCCGTTTTCTTAAGTTCTTCCAGCATGGTTTGTGTTTCATAGATCGGAAAGTCACTGAAGACATTTCGGGATTTGAAGCGGACACTGAAAAACTTATCGAAGTTGATCAACTCAGGAGACACCAGAAGTTCAAAATGTTCAGCGCCCGTGGTGACATTGATTTTGTTCGTTTTCAACACCGTCGCCTCTGCCTGCAATCCACGACCACTCGGAATTTGCATCGCTGTCAGTCGCAACCAGTAGAATCGATCCTCCGTCGGTCGACGCGTCTGCACCTGAATCTCTTCCGGAAACTTTCTCCTCCTGAGTCGCTCCATCCAGGCAAACACAGATTCCTGTTCTTCAAAAAATGTTTCATGCGCACGATTAAGATACTCGGCATAAATAATATCCCAACCACGTTGCATCATATGATCGATATGAAATAGATCCGGACTGGCCGTGATCGGATCAATCGATCCGTTCACCAGATACAGGGGAGTCGAAGGGCTGTTTTCCCGATAGAACGCAAGGATCGCAGGCATAGCAGCAGTCACCGCAACCGTTCCCGCAAACTGATCCGGATGCGAGACGGAGAGATCCAAAGCCGCTGTCCCTCCACTCCCATGTCCCAGCAGATACACGCGATCCTGATTGATCTGATACCGTCTGCAACAATCACGAATCGCCGCTGCAATCCGGGCATGATAGGCCAGCACGTTGTTGTCAAACTGTTCATTATTAGGCAGATAATCCACTCCAATTGTCACATAGCCTTCCCGCATCGCCATTCCAGGTTGCTCGACAGTTCCGGCCCAGAATTGAATTTCCTGTTCGCTCGTCCTTCCGTTTTCATGAAGGACCACCAGTAGCGGGTAGCTTCTTAACGGACTATATTCCAGCGGCGTCTGCACAGCATAACCGGCCAACTGATCGGGAGTCGTCCACCGCATCAGGTGACCATCCGCAGGCAGCACAGCAGGATTCTCCAGCGGCATCAATGGAACGATTTTCTCCAGCGTCTCATGGCCAATGCCTTCTAATCGACTCAGGTCAGCCAAAATTAAATCCATCCGCTGAGGCGACTCAGCACGCAGATAATCAAGCATCAACTGACGAGCCTGAACCATGTTCAGCGCCTCACGCAAATTTTCAACAGCATACGCACCACCCAAAACCCAACCAGAGATCGCCAGCGCAAGTTTGGTTTCCGCAGTTTCCGATGGATCATGACAGGTCCGCTGAAACGGCAACAAACGCGAAAGCTGATCATACCCCAACGAACTTGTGATCTCGTTGACGATGATTGCCAGTTGTGAATAATCGGGATGCGATTGAAGTTCGGCCAGCAACAGCTTCAAATGCGAATCGATCAAATCCGATTGCTCAACGCTCTGGTCATAATCATCGCCAATCTCTTTGACTTCTCTGAGATTAGCTGACGCAATATTCTTCGTAGGGAATTTCAGAATAGAATGATAGGCTAGTCGATGTTGACCCGCCTCTTTTCGAGACTTGATTTCATTGATCAGGCGTTGAGCCAGGAGTTGACGAATATTGGTACGGGTTTGCTCAAACTGATCAATCCGATCAGGAAACTCCTCAATCAATTGATCGAGTTCCAGGCTGGCTTCATAAGGACGACCCAGATTGAGTAAAAACGCCACCACTTTCAACCGGTCTTCTGGAGCACTCGTTTCAATCGTCTTCCGGATGATCGTCAATAGCTGATCCAAAGGCAACGACTTCGTCGAAACTGCATATTCCCAGGCATATTCGACCGCTTTGAGTGTCGTGATATCAGGCCGGATTTCTACAATTCCCTGAACGACATCTTCAACACCTTGAAGTGTCTGAACCTTAAGCCTGCGACGTCCAAACTCACTGAAAGGATCTGATGAGTCGACGATCCCCAGCACTGTCAGAGTTTTTCCGCCTCGCTGAGGTTGATCGATTTCAAAAATCTCATAAGGCGTTGCATTCAACGACTCTTTCTTGGCCTGAACCTGCCGTTTGGGAACGACATACCTCTTCTGAGGCTGCATGATTTGCCAAAGTGGCTTGAACGCAACATTGGCTTTCAGATTTCTTTGAATCGCTTCCTGTGAAATCCCAGGTATCAATTCCGTTTGACCTGAAATAATCGTCCCGTGATTCAAAATCACATCGTCAGCCAGGATCTGAAACTCAGAGACCAAGACCGCGAAAACCATCAACGACAATCGAAGTAGCACCATCGACACACCAAACCGGCATGATCTCTTCATCTGCGTTTTGTTGTTGACTCCATCCACCGCCCGGTTATCCCCCTCAAATTGGCATCACATCAAAGATATCCTATCGCAACTTCTGGCGTTAGCGTCAATCGCAGTTTTTCAGGACCCCTGAAAA
>JBGSVC010000405.1:0-4222 GCA_041753175.1 Planctomycetaceae bacterium | reverse complement strand
AATGTGACCTGGCAGAGGTCTCGGGCTTGTGGGGAGACGTTTCCGATTAAGAAGGTTTCGGATTGGTCGCCGTACCAGCCATCGACGATGGTGGTGAGATCGATGTTGACGATGTCGCCGTCTTTAAGTTGGACGTGATTCGGGATGCCATGGCAGACGACGTTGTTGATGCTGGTGCAGATGGTGTTGGGGTAGTCTCTGTATCCGAGGCATGCGGGGATATGTCCGTGGTCGCGGGTATAATCGTGAGCGAGTCGGTCGAGTTCGATGGTGGTGATGCCTGCTGTGACGTAGGGTCTGATAAAGTCCATGAGCTGGGCGTTGAAGCGTCCTGCGTGGCGGAGTCCCTCGCGTTCTGATTCTGCATAAACAGGGAACTGTTTTCTGCGTGTGGTGCGAATTGACATCAAGCGCATTTCCATGCTTTTAGTGAAGCCGAGGTGTGTCAAACCGAGTGAGGTTGTTGTCACAGCGGCGATAGGTCATCGAGTCGTGTTCGTGAAGAATTGAATACGATGGTGTTGATTTCCAAGGCGAATTAGGCCACACAATTTATAACACAGGGACTCAGGCGACTGCCAGCAGTGAGGGTGATTTTTTAAAAATGCGGGAATTTTCGATGATGAGGCGATTTTTAGTTTGTGTTGGAAAAGAGTGGAGAGGGATTGGTAGTGAGGTGGCGGGATTGAAATTCAGAGGAGGTGGGTTCACAATGCATGGACTATGACGAACCGCAAACAACGATCGACGGCACAGCCGTTGTTGGATAATCATCAGCGCTGCTGGATCTGGGGTCGCAATGCGGTGATGGAGACGTTGGAGGCAGGGCGTTGGAGGATGTGGGAAATTCTCGCCGACGAGAGATTTGTTGACGGATATCATGAGAAGTTGACGGCGGGCGCAAAGAGAATGGGAGCCGAGTTGCGGTATGTGGACAGCCATGAGCTGGAACGAATCTGCAAGTCGAAGGAGCATCAGGGGCTGATAGCCAAGATGTCGCCGTTTCCCTATGAGGGGTTTGAGGAGTTGATGGAGCGGTGGGAGGTGTTGGGGAAGGGTGTGACGGTGTTGTTGTTGGAAGGGATCGAGGATTCATTTAACCTGGGGGCGATTGTGCGGGCAGCGGTCGGTTTGGGTGTGGATGGGGTCTTGATCCCTGAGAAGGGACAGGTGGGGGTGAATAGTCTGGTGGCACGCAGTTCGGCAGGGATGGTCAATCATGTAGCGATTTCGCGGGTGGTGAGTCTGTCGGAGACGATTGATCGCTTGAAGGAAAACGGGTATCGCGTGACGGGGGCGACGGGTCGAGATTATGCCGTCGATCTGGGGAAGGTCTCATTCACATCGCGGACGGCGATTGTGTTAGGGCGTGAGGCGAGTGGGCTGTCGGTCGAACTGGAAGGCAAGTGTGATGAATTCGTACGAATTCCGCTGAATCCGTGTGTAGAATCATTGAATGCAGCGGTGGCAGCGGGCATTATCTGTTACGAAGTGGATCGTCAGCGTCGTGAGGAATTGCGAGCTCCGTAGATAATGCAAAGAGGCGCGGCGATGTGCTGGATTAACTTCGCGGTCAGTTTGTAGAAAATCGCGTTGTGCAACGTGAGTTTATTGATTCCACGGATGGGAATTTGCAGCTTGTTGAGAAAATCAACGGGCTGCCTTGTGTGATATTTTGTTGATCGATTTAATTGATAGAAGATGGGTGCAGGTTCGATATGTCGGGATTACTACTCACCAATCCGCATAGTGTGTTGGCGGCGTTGAAAGCACGGCCCAAAGATGTCCTGGAGGTGCAGGTATCGGGTGGTCGTCCTGAGGGGGCGTGGGAGAAGGTGGTAGAAATGGCGCAGCAGCGAGGGATCCCGGTGACGATGGCAGAGCGTGGCCCGAAGATGAAGGGAAAGGAAAAGTCGGGACGGGTGGGGGGATATGCTGCGCAGGTGTTGAGTCGGGGCCCGGTGTCGTTGGGTGAGATGTTTGCAGCGACAAGGAGAGAGGATCGTGAGCCTTTGTTTGTGGCGATGGATTGTTTGCAAGATCCGCATAACGTGGGGGCGATTTTTAGAACGGCTGCGTTTTTTGGAGTGGCGGGAATATTGATGAGCAAAGATCGATCCGCGCCGCTGAATCATACGGTGTATGATGTGGCCAGTGGTGGGATGGAGGTTGTGCCGTATACGATCGTGACAAATTTATCACGGGCGTTCGATGAGGCCAAGAAGGCGGGGATCTGGTTGTTAGGAACTTCCGAACATGCGGAGAAAAAGGCGAGTTCAATCCAAGCGGATCGGCGTTGGATGCTCGTCATTGGAAACGAAGAGAGTGGGCTGCGTCGATTGACACAGGATCTGTGTGACGAAGTCTGTGCGATCCCAGCGCAGACGTCAGTGGATTCGTTGAACGCATCCGTGGCGGCGGGGATTATGATCGCCCATTTATCGGGAATTTAAGAGGCGGTCTGAGGGATGGTTTAAATGCCGTTGTTTTGGGCAAGTTGTCCGGAGGTGGGGGTGAGTCCGCCACGGGGATTGGCGATGTAAGGATTTTGCAATACATCTCGAGCCTGAACCCAGGCAGTTGATGAGCCTTCTTCGTACCCTGATTCGTAGCCTGCGACCCAAAGTTGAATACTGCCCCAGCTTAAGATGAGAAAACCGCCTAGAGTCAAAAGTGTGCGCTTCATGCGACACCTCCATTTCTAAAATTAGGTTTGTGAGATTGGATGTGGAAACGGATCTAATGATTGACGGGTAGTTCTCCATAAGAGTGACTTATGGTGCTTCCAGCATGAAATACGCCGTCACTTATAAAGTCGGTAACAAATTCCGTGCTAATTCACACAAAATTAACAATGTTCACACAATAATATTAATGTTTATTGGAATCAAGTCAATATCAAACAGTAGTGATGTGACATAAGTGGATTCTGTTTAGTCGTTTATGGCTATTGTTGAAAATTAAAAGCAGATATCCTGAGCGAGACCGTTTGCGTGAGTCACTAAGGATTGGGAAATCGGGATGCCTGAATGGTGAGCATTTGGCGAGCATCGGTGATTGAAAAATGAGCGTCGTCTGCGGGGTGAGCGAACAGTTTTTTTGAAATAAAGTCAGGTTGTCAGCAAGAGGTCTTCATAGTTGATTTGTTGCAGGAAGGGGGCTCGAAGGATGGTGGCATCGTCGGAGATGAGGTTGACGAGCCAGGGGCGGTTGCCGGAAATTTGGGAGAGGGTGCGTAAGCCGAAGCCGGTCCAGGTTTGTTGACTAATTTGGGTTTTGACGTTTTCGGCCAAGCGATTGAGGGTCGCGGGGATGAGATTGGGTTCGGGGCCAAGGTGGATGATGGTATCGACATCGAGGGAGAGAAGCGTGTGGATGGCCTTCCAGAGTTGTTGTGGATGATCAACCCAGTCGATGAGGTGTTGACGGGCGTTGTCTTCGTTGTAGCTGCGGGTGCCGGTCACGCAGGAGAGAATGGGAGGTGAGGGTTTGACGAAGCCGCCGATGGTTTTTTCGAGTTCGATGGCGGCTCGATTGGGGAGGAAGGCCTGTCTGACGATCGGTGTGTGGAGTGGAGGCCATTTGTCGGGATTTTTTTTGAGATGTGTGCCCTTGGGGAACGTTTCGGGGAGATGATCTTTGAAGCGATCGATGGTGCCGTTTTGTCCGAGAAGCAGTATGGTGTTGGGGGAGAGGTAAGTGGAGATGGCGATGGTGCCGTTGCCCTGGGTTGTGATCTGGTGGCAGAGGCGGTTGATTTTAGCACCGTCGATTAACCTTCCGCGGCTGAAGACGATACCCATAGTGACATCGCTGGCGAGTGCTGCGGCGTCGTTGGCCATGCGGAGGATGGGTGTCATGACTTGTTGATATTCAAAGATGCCTGAGGCAATGACGGCGGTGATTTCGCCGAGACTGTATCCGAGAAAGCATTTGACCTGATCAATTTTTCCATCGAGTTGTTGTGTGAGAATTTCGAAGTGAGCGAGTTCGACGGCGACGATCATGGCGATATCGTCGGCGTAGGTGAGGAGTGTCGAGGGGGATGCGGACTGGATGCGATCGATGAGATCGATGGGGTGTTGCATGATGTCGCTGGCGTGTTGGCTGGCTGCGGTCAGGTGTTTGCGCATGATTGCGCCGTAGTGAGGATGCTGGAGAAGTTCGAGGGAGCGTCCCAGGTTGGTCGTGTTGTAACCACGGAAGGTGATGACGGAGCGAG
>JBGSVC010000404.1:0-10633 GCA_041753175.1 Planctomycetaceae bacterium | reverse complement strand
GAGAGCATTGTTACGAAGAGTGTTCCGTTCGGGGAGGGGGCAGCGCCATGCCTTCCAGCTAAAACCGCTTACGCTTGACGCTCAAACACAACTCCAACTGAAGGAACGCGGACATCTTCACATGTCAACACAAGTGTCCAGATATTTATCAAACATTCATAGATATGAAAATACACTGATTTCCTGTTGACTGGTCAGAATGTCACATTAAGATGGGCTTGGCATTTTTATAGACGACTCTTGTTCACATCTGATCTCCCTTCTCCGACATTCAGGAACGGATTCATGCTGCGACTTCCCGAAGTGCTCCGTCGTGTTCGCAATCGTGCAGGTTGGTGGCTCTATTTTGAACGGTTGTTTGCTCGACGCCGTCGTACGCTGCGCTATCGTCCGCGAACCTCGTCGTTGTCGGCGATGATTCAACCCTTGGAAACACGGGTGATGCTCTCGGGGGTTAACGCCCAGGATGATGCGGCGACGATTGAAGTTAATTTGCCGGTGGTTGTCGATATTCTGGCCAACGATTCGGATCCTGATAGCGACAGTTTTGAAGTCATCAACATCAGCACTCCGTCTCACGGCACCGCAGAACTGCGACCGGATGTGCCCGGTTATCTGTGGGACAATTGGCTCGGCGGTGGGCAATCCAACTACAGCAGCTTTGAGGACTGGTACACCGCGTATTACACCTACGAATATTACGGATACACGAACTTCTATGGCCCCCTCAATGGCGCGCCGCTCACCTACAAACTCCACTACACCCCAACTGCCAATTACTTCGGTACTGACTCACTGACTTACACGATCGAAGATGAAACGGGTGCTCAAGACACGGCGACCGTCAACATCACCATCAACACGCCACCTGCTCCGACCCCGCAAAACGATACGCTGACGCTGCTGGCGGGACAAACCGTCGATATCAATGTGCTCAGCAACGATACCGATCCGGCCGGTCGCGCATTGACACTCATCTCTGTGTCCACACCTGCTCAAGGAGCAGCGAGCATTGCAACACTGAGTAACGGACAAAAAGTCGTGCGTTATGTCGCAGGCGAAAGTTACACCGGAATTGAAACGCTGACATACACCCTGCAAAACTCGGCTGGCGTCTCGGCGAGTGCAACAATTACGCTGACGATAAATGAAAACACCAACCATGCTCCGACTGCTATCAACGACGCCGCGACAACAGACATCAACACGCCAGTCCTGATCGATGTGTTGGCCAACGACTCTGATGTGGATGGTGATGCATTCTCAATCACGAACATCAGCACCCCGTCTCACGGCACCGCAGAACTGCGACCGGATGTGCCCAGTTATCTGTGGGACAATTGGACGAATTATTGGCAGGGGTATTACAGCAGTTTTGAGGAGTGGTATGGTGCTCAATACTCCTACGAGTATAACGGTCAGACATACTTTTGGGGACCGCTATATGGTGAGCCGATTGTTTACAAAATCAACTACACGCCAAATGTTGATTATTATGGAACTGACAGCTTCACTTACTCAGTAACTGATGAAAGTGGAGTGCAGGCTTCAGCGGCAGTCAACATCGTTGTTTATCCTCCTTGGGACCAAGACCAAAATGACCAGATCAATGAATCAAACTTGATTACTCTGCCCACAGTTATCAGCGGCCAATTGGGTGTCGGCGATGTTAACATGTATCGAATCGAAGTCGCAAATGGTCAGGTTATTACATTCGACCTGGATCGCCTCTCTGGCAATCTGGACTCATTACTGACAATCTTCACGGCGACTGGCGAACTTCTTATCGCAAACGATAATGCAGCAGGAAGCGGCGAAACCTTATCGACGGATTCATTTCTCCAATATGAGTTTGGTGAAGCGGGGACGTACTACATTGCGATTTCCGGAGCCACAAATCTTCACTTCGACCCACTCACTGGTGAAGGTGACCTGGCCAGCGAGGCGGGTACGTATCACTTGGCGATAGAAACAATTGTTCCTAACCTGCCTCCCATTGCGATTGACGACATTATTTTCACAGAGCCTGGCCAGCCGGTAGATTTTAACGTACTTGGCAATGACAGTGATCTAAATGCTGATATCTTTACGATCGTCCAAGTCGGTCTACCGGCCAATGGAGTCGTCGAATTGCTTGATGAAAGTATCGAAACCCCTCCAGAAGGGTTTTCTGAGCAGTGGCTGCGTTATACTCCCGGTCATAATTTCGCAGGAACTGATACATTCACCTACCAGATTCAGGATAGTTCTGGCGAATTGGCTGTCGCCACGGTTGTAATCAACGTTGCAACTAATGAACCACCGGTAACCGTTGACGATCAATTCGTATACGCCGTCGATTCCATTGGAAGATTTGATGTTCTCGCTAATGACAATGATCCCGAAGGTGGTCCATTACAAATTGTTGCCACTTCAGAGAACTTATCGGTTCGGATTGTATACGACGAAGCTCTCGGTCGCGATTTACTCGAATACGTCGGCCAGCCAGGAGTATTCGGTACACAGTTGATTGATTACACCATTGAAGACAATGACGGAAACCAATCGACCGGCCATGCAACAGTCGATGTGTCTTTGTTAAAAAGTGTTGAATTACTTGGTGACGATGGTATTGGCAACGTTTCTGAATTAGTGGCACTCGTCCATGTCGGAGGCATCATTGGCGGGGGAGAAATCCGTATCGAATTTGATTCTAACGCCGACCAGATTACAGATCAGACAACAACGGTTACTGTAATTGATCAATTTGATAGTTCATTTCTTACGCAGGAGTTTTCTGGACTAACTGCAGGCACTCATTCCATCGCAGTGAGAACGGCAGTTATTGACTCGGCAACAAATTCCACCACTTACTCGGCGTGGCAAACAACAAGCATCAATCTTATTGCAAAAGTTTCATCTGAAGTCATCAACTTTTCGCAAGCAACGTCTCTAGAACCGGCAACTGACTCATCACCTGAAAAAGTGCATCAGATTGTCTCGGGCGAGGTTACTGGAGGCTCGCAGGGGCGAAGCTATCAGGCAGTTCAAATTGATCTGAACGACGACGGCATTGGCGAAGCTATAGTCTACACAAACGAGTTAGGTCGATTCGACTTTGAACCTCTGGGACTGAATGCGGCCACCAGTAATATCTCTGCCAGAGGTGTCATTGTTGATGAAAACGGTGAAGTCACTCATTGGGGTAGTTGGGTGACGACGACCTTCAATCCACCTTCTCTTGCTGCAGCTGGTTTTGATGAGATTCATTTGGCGACTGAAGCCGATACTCCAACTCCGACGTGGACAACATTCCAACCCTCGATTTCCGGCACACTTTCCAATACCTCATCCGGAGCAAGTCACTTTGGAGATCCCGCAGGTTATTCTTACACCGGTTATTACGAAAACATTACGGCAGAGTTTAACCTCAGCAACGTTTTCGTTGAATTTGATCTTGACCAAAACGGAACAGTTGATGGAACGACCGTCTCTAAGGAAGAAGGACAGTTTAATTTTTATGCTGCAAATTTATTAGAAGGATTTCATACCGTTAATTTGCGAACCGTTCGCTTTGATGAAAATAGCCATCAAAAGTACATCAGCGAATGGTCGACATTTTCCTTCACTTTGCTCGAGTCCACCAGTCTCGCAACCTCAATTACTTCATTTGGATTACAGACCGACGACGGTGTTTCTAGTAGCGACCAGTTAACGACCACTCCCATGCTCAAAGGCACAGTCGATACTGCCGGCCTACCATCTGGTCTAATTTTGGAATTCGCTCATACTTCTGGCAGCAATGAGGTCCAAGGCACAAGTTCCGTGGCCGACGATGGAACTTTTTTGTATTTGCCGATCGGTATTTCAAATGGCATCAATACGATACGTGTTCGCAGCAAATATTGGGATGCTTCCGGCCGGACAAATGTTATCAGTGATTGGTACGATTTTACTTTTACTCTGCTTGACGAAGATGTCAGCCAACCCGTCATTTTTCAATCTGAGGAAGACGCGATCGAGACCAATGATCCGCCTGAGCCAGTTCTCGATGATAGCGAAGACCAGTTTTCTGCCGAATACAACTCATCTATTACAAATGCTTATCAACAACAATTGTCAGCATTGTCTCAATCATTAATTGAATACGAATCACAGATCTCATCGTCAAGTTCCGATTTAGAGGCTTCAATCATAAGTTTTGATACCCAATTTGAATCAGCACTAGCAGTATTTTCGGGAGAAACATCTACCAACGATTTTGAAGAATTCAAATGGGACAGCATTCCAGTTATCGTTGATTTCCCGGAGCCTGCGTTGCCATTGCTTCCAGTTCTTACATCATCAACAGCTTCCAATGGAAATGGAGACGTCACGCATCCTGTATTCAATTCACAGTTGAAGCTTAATCAGGATCAAGCCTATCTGTCATCAACTTCAACAACTCAATCAAGTTACTCTGAGCAACTTTCAGATGCCTACAACTCATACTCGACACAGATCAAATCTCTCGAAGCAGCCAACGAAAATACGGTCAATCGCGCAGCATATGCATTAGAGAATGCAAAAAAGCAGGCACAAGCAATACTCGATAAATCAGCTTCGGGTTCTGATGATGCGGCACTCATTGCAAAAATTGCTCAGATTGAATCGCGGTATCAGCAGAAAGTTGATCCATTAAATCTAAGGTTGTCGGAACTTTCTTCTGTTTCTCCACAAAATTATGGAGAAGGGTTGAATCAACTGAAAGATGTTCAGCTTGATTCGATCCAACAGGCGTTCGATAACTATTACGAAGACTGGCTATATTATGGCTATTACGGTTACGGGAGTGGTGAGTACAGCACTCACCCATTTCTGCAATCGATTATTGATGCTGAAGTGACGTTCTACAAAGCAAAGAATGAAATTGACAGCAACGATCGAGTTGAATTTGCTACTGCAGAAAACTCTCGCCTATCCGAGATTGAGGAAGTGAGTCGTCAGATCAGTCTGGCCAGACACGAGGCTGATTTTGAATTGGCCAAGGCTCGTATTGAGTTTCAGCAACAATTGGAAAATACGCAATTTTCTGCGCAACAATTGGCAGACACAATTAAAAATAACGCCGGTGAGGCCTATGCAAAAACATTGGCAGATGCGAGAAAGACTTTCGCACTTGGTGCTTTAGGAGCAGCCCAGACATTACAAGATCAAATCCGGAGCCTGAGTTCTTCATTGAACTCTGAGATTATTTCAGCAGCACGGGATGCCTTTGCTGCCTGGAGTTCCGCTAACCCAAGCCCGTACGCGGACATCCTCAATGAAATTTTTGAAGCAGAAATTGAGCAGATAGAAAGGCACCAAACAGCATCAGACCAACTGATGCAGGAACAAAGTCAAACGTATGCTGCAGCCTTAACAAAAGTCATCAATGCAGATAATGATGAGGCAAAAGGGGCTGCTTCTGCTGCAAAAGCACTGAGTGAAGCTAGCAATCAGGAGTATACAGCATATTCAAAAGGAACGATCAGTTCGCATGCAACACAATTACTCACTCACGCTCAAGAACGAAAAGTTTACCTGGACGCATTCACGAGCGCTCAGACCGACCTTGACTTAGGTCTACTGGCCAACGATTTGTCTTATACGATTGCCTATGAACAATATTTACTCACTTTGAGGAATGACGAGACTGACCTCTCATCTGAGTTGTGGGCTCCCTTTGGAAATTATTTTATAGTCAGTTCAACTGACCCAACGCTCTACGGAGAATTCGAATTTTCTCTATTTGAGCATGGTGAAGATCAACCAGAATATGTGGCTGCAGTCGCTGCGTTAAACCAAACGTTCCAAGCTTCGCATTCTCAGGCTCAGCAAGCAAAAAAAGATAGTGATCGCGATGCTCGACAAACGTGGTCTTCCGACCGATTAGAAATCGCGTCTACTTTTTACACCTCAAAGGCTGCGACGGATCAATCTTTTACAAATGAGACGGTCTCATTGAGTCATTCGCTCCAAAACTCGATCTTGTCTGCAGAAGTGGACTTTGCCACGACTTCAACTCAGATCAAAAAAACTGCAGTACTAGAAGGTCTGGATGCTGGGCTCGCATATCGGACTGAGATAAATGAATCAAATTCCCAATTTCAAATCGAGACTTCTAATATCGATCTTGAAACCAAGCTCAAAAAGCTTTCGGCAGCTTACGAGTTGGCGGTCGCTCAGGCTAATGAAAATAAAGACAAAATCGACGCCTGGGCAGAACCAGAAAGTGGGCAAATATCGACAGCTTATAAGAGTTATCAAAAACGTCTTGCGGAAATCCAAGTCGACCGTCTGACATTTCAAGCACCTGATTTCACTGCAGCAAGCCCCGAGTACACGCCACGATTTAAACAACTCGTCAACGGAAACAGTAGCCCTGAACTGAATCGACTTGTTGAACAAGTTGCACAACAACAGGCCGATCTGGAAGATCGAATCAACGAACAGCAAGCCTCGACACAGTCAGCACTTGATGATCTTGAATCACGAGCCTTGGAATCATTAGATGCTTCATCGGAATATGCCAACAGCATGATTTCTGCTCAGGCACAACACCGCAGTGAGGTTTTGAACGCTCAGTTAGCGTTGCAGCAATCGCAAAGTCAGGCCACCGTGTCGAATTCCATCTCGAACACTGACGCCTTGTTTAACATGCTTTCCAGCATCGACTCCGCCTATTGGAGTCACATCTATGAAAAAACTCCGCCTAACCATTCTGCATTTTCTCAATCAGCAATTAATGCCAAATTATCATACATTTCTGCTGCCACATCTGCAAAACAAGCTCAAGTGTCATCTAATATTCAGTCGGCACAAGCCTTTCAGACAGCTATTCAATCTGCAAATATGACTTTTGCTGATAATTCGTTGCTGGCTTCTCAAACAGAACATACGGCAAAATCCGCGGCGATCAACAACGCATCGAGTTCTGCATTGACTCGACTCGGCAATCTGCAAGCGGCCGGTTTATCTCGTACACAGTTGAATCAACAAAATTCGTTGACGCTAAGTACGGAATATGCAAATTCTGTCCGACAGGCTGATGATGCATATCACTCAGCATTGGATGAGGCACGCAAAGACTACCAGATTGCCGCCGCACAGGAGAAGTATGATCGTGTTCTCAACTGGAAAAATAGCCTGTCACCGGGCTCAATGGTTGATGGCATCGAAATTACTCCCGAACTTGCCCAATACTATTTAGACGTAGCAGCGGCTGATCTTGCCTGGGCAACGACCACTGCTTCAGCTCGTCCTGGGTATTACGAACAGGTCCGTACAGCCAATTCAACCTATGCAACAGAAAAAAATGCGGCTGACCACTCTACATTCTCTTCCCAGCAAACGGCGTATGCCAATTATCAGACCGCGAGTCATCAGAATGATATGGCACAGCAATCTGCATTGCTGGCTGCCAGCCAGGACTACCAGAATCAGACATTCAACGCGACCGCATTACGAAAGCATGACGAGTCTATTGCTAATGGTGAGCATGTCTATCAGCTTGGAGAAGACGCTCGTAATCACCTGACCGCAGCTTTCAGCGATTACACGACCAATACCAATGATCTCTATAATGCACATTTCGGTGCTGTTGGTAATTCTCAGGGTTATAGCAACGATCCGAATTGGCAGTCGACGATCAATCCTATGATCGATGCCAGACAATTTGTTTTGATCGGTTATTCAAAAAATCATTCGATTGCAATCGGAGAGACACAATCAGCGTTTGTCACAACGTTAGGTGGACAAGCATTGGACTTCGCCAATGAGATTAATGATGCATCCACTGCCTATATCAACAATGTCGCTAATCTTCCGGAACTCGCTGATAGCGTAACGACGACCTACGCCACTGACACAAACAGTATCGAGGCTCAGCGAACCCTTGCTTACGCGACTGCCGAACAGGCGCGTCTGGCTTCACAAAACTCGTCTTGGATCAATTACTCAAGTTTACTTTCTCAGGCCACCGCAGAGCGTCGTATCGCTTATGCAGAAGCGTTCGTCGACTATCAACTTGCCAAACAATCCCGTTTCACGCTGGATGCACAAACGCAGGCAGCCTCAACTCAGTCACTTTCAGATCTACAGGCGGCGACTATTGAGGAAGTGAAAGAAGTTTGGACTTCAGCGATGGCGGATGCCTATCTTGACCGCCAAACAGCCGATGCCCTCGCCTGGAAGGCCTTTTCCGATCAAATTGATCTGGCACTTTCAGTCCGCATGTCGGCAGATCAAGTTTCGCAGGCAGCTTACCAGTCGACCCAAGCCAACCTCTCGGGTACCTATAACCTGGCCTCAGTCAATGCAGGTCTTGCCTTCGATCAGGAAACCAAGACTGCCCAGAACACATTCTTAACATCCACAACAACAAGAGATAATCTTCGCCGCATCAATGACGTTGAAGATCAGCAACAATCTCTGCTCGATCAGGCGATCATTGAAACCACTTATTTCTCAAGTCAATTTCTACAACCTGGAGAGAGTGGATCAGTCTCTGAGTCAGACTATCAAGTACAAATGGGGCTGCGTCAATTGGCCAGCCAGGCTCAGGCGAAGCAATCACAGCGCGATTGGGCCATAGAGTCTGCCACGAACTCTGCAAACCATGAAAAATCAGCAGCTCAGATAAACTATGATTACGATCTGACTCTGGCCGATGCTGAGGAGCTTTATGCAAGTTCGCTGGCTAGCGCTCAGGTGGTTCAGGCACAGGAGGACTTGGCACATGAATTGGCCTATCGTCAGGCAATTCAAGCCGCCAGCCTGACTCTTTCAAATGCCTTGTCCCAATCAACTGCGACTTTCCGCACCGCAACTGTATCAGCGGATTTGGCCGGTTAGACGACATTAGCCAGTGAACTCGAAACACCATGGACCCAGTTCAAACAGCAGCAGGCTCAAGTCTTATTCGATACCTGGAACGACACACAGGCAGAATTTCTGACTCTGCAGGCTGCACTGGCTTCTCAGGAAGACCTGTTAGAATCTGCCTCTCAACAACACCTGGCCCTTGAAGTCAACGCCACTATTGCCGCCCGACAACAGTATGACGCAAGCGTGATTGCCGCTGATCGAAACTATTCCGGTCAGATTGCCGCATCATGGAAAACATGGAGTGATGCATCAGCGGACGCAGATCTTGTCTTCCAAACACATCATGCCAATCGGGTATTTGGGCAAAACTCATCCCCGAGTCCTGAGGCCGTTTATGCTGACGATCTGCGAATCCTTCTCGGCTCCAACACAAATGCTCAATCTGATCAACAAATCGCTAAGCTCACTTCGTCGACCTCTGCCGCCGAACAATTTGCGATCGCGACGACAAATGCCGCCTACACGCGCCAACTCTCCGATCTGGCTTCACAAAAGACGATCGCAGACACAAAGGCGTCTTTGCAGTCAGCATATCATCTGCTCGTTGCACAAACTCTCGCCACCAACGCCTCCTCACTCTTAACGATCGATACCGATAACGACGGCACAAACGATGCTGGCGTTTCGCCGTGGCATGCCCAGTTTGTACAGACGGCTCAGGCCCAGGCAGTCTTTGCTGCTGCCCAGACGCCGATTCTGCTGGATCGACTCGAAGCGGAAACCGCGATTTCTCTGACCTATCTGACATCACTGGCCTCGGCTGAGAAAACGCGCAGCCTCGCCCGCACGCAAGCCGATCTGCAAACCTATGTGGAAACCCAGACCGAGGCGATCGAAACCGATCGTCTTGCCTCCCTCTCTGACATCGCCACGCAGGAAATTCTTCCCTCCACACTCTCTTCCTTTCAAAACGCGGTCAGCATTGCGGCTACCGACGGCAACAACCTCACCCCAGGCGGTGTCAAGCGTGTTCAGGAACGTGTGGCCCAGCAAGACTATTCCGCTTCCACCAACAGTCAGGGGCAGGCGAATCCACTGGGGGGTGTCAATTACGGTGGTTGGAGCTTCGGTGGGTTCGGTGACTATGGCTACGGCGGCTACGGGAGCTACGGTTATAGCTACGGCGGGTATGGTGTCTCTCAACCCGGCTACGATGATCCGGGGAGTCTGTTAGGTTTTCTGGGCGACGACACCACACAACACCAGGCCGCCGGCACCACGGCCTTCCAGCCGACCTCCGTCCCGCTGTTGGGCGTTCCGCAAGCCGACGTCCTCGACGAACACCTGCAACTCGCCCTGGCTCCCCCCGAACCCCAACACGCCATCGCTCCCCCCGCCGTGCATGCCGAGGTGGAGGGGGCGGCTGAGGTAGAGGAGCATCAACAGGAATCTACTGCTCCTAAGGAGGAATGTCAGTGTCAGCGGACGATTCCAACTCATACAAATAATGGACCTGACAAATCATCACCTGCCTATCAGCAAAAGCTCCAGGAGTATCATGATCGAAGGATAACAGCGATCAATCTCGCCAGGAATGCAGCGAATGCAGTCTTGCCATCAGATCAGCAACGATGGTTGAGGGAACTATCGAATCTGATGCCTATCATACGAAGCATCGAAGACGAATTGGGGATTAAACATGTTGTCGACAAGATGATTCGTGAGATGGATTATTTTGATTCACTGCAAGAAGAAGTAGACGCCCACTATTACTCCTCGATGTTGGATGCATTTGTTGATGCGGGGT
>JBGSVC010000403.1:0-5871 GCA_041753175.1 Planctomycetaceae bacterium | reverse complement strand
GGGACTTTTGCCTGTTTCATGGCCTGTCTGATGAGCCACACAGCAACTTCGAACTTGATCCTGCCCATCATCATGACACTCCCGATCGAACCCCTCCAACCTGCCGCCCTGGGGGTCGCCTTTGCCTGTTCCTTAGGAATGACGTTTCCGATTTCAACTCCCCCTAATGCGATCGCCTTTTCAACCGGAGACCTGACTTCGAAAGACATGCTCATCACCGGTAGCATGGTCACGACGCTCTCCTTATTAATCACATTCACTCTCGGCTGGCTGTGGTGGGATTTCTGTCTGTTTTAATGACGACTGATTTTCATGGCCAATGATTTTCATGACGACTGAAGCCATTTCTCCCCCTGCTTCCGATTTCGATCTCTCGATCCTGTCTGTTCATGACAAATAAAAAAACGCAGAAGCAAACTAAAGTGCTTCTGCGTCGAACAATCTGTCAATGATTCACGATCGTGTCATTCGACCAGCATCCCGTTGAGATTCCACAGGCTATCAGGTCAACTTGCGTTCGCGAATCCAATCGGTGTGGAACATTTCGCCACGGGCTTTGTCGAGACGCTCATAGGTATGAGCACCAAAGTAATCACGTTGTGCCTGCAACAAGTTGGCTGGCAGACGATCATTGCGATATCCGTCATAGTAGCTCAAGGCTGCACTAAAGCCGGGGCAAGGCAGGCCTTGCAATGTCGCCGTCGAGACCACCCGACGCCAGCCCGCCTGAGCTTTATTGATTGCATTCTTGAAAAAGTCATCCAAGAGCAGATTCTCCAGCGTCGGGTTTTTGTCAAACGCCGCTTTGATATCTCCCAGGAACGCAGAGCGAATAATACAACCGCCACGCCACAACAAGGCGATGTTTCCATTGTTGAGCTTCCAGCCAAACTCTTTCGCCGCTGCATCCAGTTGGACATATCCTTGTGCATAACTGACAAGCTTGGAGGCATACAATGCATCCTTAACGTCATTGATAAAGGCTTGCTTGTCGCCGGAAAATGCAGCGACATCAGGCCCCTTCAACAGACTGGAAGCACGCACGCGTGCGTCTTTTTGAGCCGATAGACATCGTGCATACACCGCTTCAGTAATCAGCGTCGTCGGCACTCCCAGATCGAGGGCATGCTGACTCATCCACTTGCCTGTCCCCTTTTGTTGAGCAGTATCCAGAATCATGTCGACCAGATCTTTGCCCGTGACGGGATCTTTGACGGTAAAGATATCGCGGGTAATTTCAATCAGATAGCTTTCCAGTTCCGACTCATTCCAGCTCTTGAAGACCTGATACAACTCTTGATTGGTCAGGCCCAAGGTATGCTTGAGAATAAAGTAGGCTTCGCAGATAAGCTGCATATCGCCGTATTCAATCCCGTTATGGACCATCTTGACATAATGGCCCGCGCCCGCTTCACCCACCCATTCACAGCATGGAATATCCTGGTTGGGTCCAACCTTGGCAGAGATTTTCTGAAAGATCTCTTTGACAAACGGCCAGGCTTCTTCATGACCACCGGGCATAATCGACGGCCCCTTCAATGCTCCTTCTTCTCCCCCGGAGACTCCCGTCCCGATAAATCGGAAACCTTCTTTTTTCAGATCCACCGTCCGACGGTTTGTATCAGAATAATCGCTATTGCCGCCATCAATGATAATATCACCTTGAGACAAATGTGGCTTAAGCTGATCGATCACCGCGTCAACTGGCTTACCAGCCTTGACCATAATCATCACGCGTCGCGGGGCTGCGAGCGAATTGACAAATTCTTCCAGCGTGGGATATCCATGCACACGGCCGGATGTCCCCTCATGCACCACATCTTTGGATCGTGTCGGGAGTCCACCGACGAACTCATCTGTCGTACTTGTCGTCCGATTATACACAGCCACGTTGTAGCCGTTGTTGGCCATGTTGAGGACGAGGTTTTGGCCCATGACGGCCAGGCCAATCAAGCCGATATCATTCGTTGCCATGGATGTGAAGTTCCTGTGAGTCTGGGAGTCTAAATTCGGGTTAAAGAAAAATAATGAAAATGGATAACATCAACTTGCAAAAAGACTTCTGCCTGTGGAAACCTACCCTTGTGATCGTCATTTCCTGTGCATAAAGAGTGTGTCAAAACTCTAACATACGATATTCAAAACCATCCAACTAGTGTTGCACAAATTCAAATTGTTGTCATCAGTGATCTTTTAGGACCGCTTCTCAACAGATCTGCCACCATTTAAGTCATGATGACGCGAGTTTCGGTCTTTTTTGAGATGCTGGTGTCATCGTCTTTAAAACGCATCCCCACAAAATACCACAACTGGTCATACCAGTCAATCGCTCGTCCACGTCTCTTTGAGCATCGCATCCAGCAGAACTGGCAAGACTCTTAGTGACCTCTGCACGCAGTGTGAGCAGGTGTTACGAATGGGACCTAACCGACAACAGCAATATTCGGCGTATAAATTCATACACAGACACCAGAATCGGCGATCTTCACCAGAACAGATTCACCCTGGTGAGATCATCGCAGATGGCTAATACGGTTAATGACATCACTTACTGATTCCGAATCGCCCATAAATGATCGAAACTCCTTAAATACAGAGTCCCATTTGAAATGACCGGCGAGGAAGAAATCGGCTCATCGGCATCCTGCTCGTCGGTCAATGTATTTTGAGCGAGAATCTCAAAGTCCCGACCTGCTTTGACGACCGTCACCAGACCATCTCGAGCCGTCAGATACAGTTTCCCATCAGCATAAACCGGCGATGCTCGATGACGTTGTCGATGAGTTCGTTGCAAAGGATAGACTTCCTTGCCACTTTCTGCTTCCAGACACACAAAATTACCGTCTTCTTTACACAGATAAACCAGACCATCTTTAACTAAAGGGGATGGGACATCGGGCGTCTTTTCATAGCGCCACAGTTCCTCAAATCCTCCCCCGTCTGCGTTCACTTTTAATCCGATCGTTGGACCTTTCTTACAGGTCGGCACGATCACATAGCCCTCATTTTCCACAGGGGAGGCCACGAATCGCCAGAATTTTTCATATTCAGCCGGTTGAAAATCTCCCGCACGCCAATACTCATGTCCATCTGATAAAGAATGCGCAATCACATAGTCAGCACCATGAGTCAGGAGAAACGGATGTTTTCCTGAATGCGCCAACATGGCAGAGGCATACCCATGCTTATTCTCATACCCGGCATTACTGGGACGATCTGTCTTGAAAGTAACATCCCCCGTGACTCCATCAACACCCAGAATATAAGCCTCTCCCAGATCAGCGGTCTTCATGTTGCCCCCCATAATCGCCAGGTAGAGGATTCCCTGATACAACACCGGACTGGTAGAGATCCCAAATTGAATATCGATAGGGCCGAATTTGTCTTCAACATTCCATTTCCAGATTTCGTTCCCCTCAACATCGTAACACGCCAACGTCCCCTCTCCCATGAAAGTCCACACGTGTTTTCCATCGGTGACAGGCGATGGCGAAGCCGAGTTTCCTTCATCACCCCTGGCAACTTGGTTACCTTTTGCAACCACTTTCGACCACAACTCTTTTCCCTGAGTCGAAATGCATATCAGCAACAGATTCTCACCAACTTCATCGACCGAAGTGACAAAAATCCGGTCTCCCCAGACGACAGGCGTCGCCCCTGCTGGACCGGGCAATGGTGCTTTCCAGGCCACATTTTCTGTGCGTGACCAGGTAGTCGCAATCCCGGTTTCATCCGAGACACCGTTATACTCTGCCCCTCTCCAGGCAGGCCAATTTTCGGCCTGCAATGTCGATGTTGTTAAGAATAAAACGATCATGCAATAGAAAGCAGATTTCATGGCGGTGACTCACACGAAGGAGTTTAAGGAGGGAGTTATAAGCTGGATGACGTTATCACAATCAACGCCGACGGTCGATTATTGGTTAGACTATTCCGATTCAAGGATGGCATGCAGTTTCCCAGAAAGCTCATCCAATATAGGTTTATATTTGACATCGTCTGCGAGGTTATGGAGTTCTGCTTTGTCCTTCTGAAAATCGTAGAGTTCGCGGGCCTTCTGGCCCCATTCGATATAGCGGTATCGCGCTGTGCTCAAAGCATAACCGGTAATGGTCTGCTTTGTCTTTCCGCTGCCCACTGAACGGTCCACTTGACTGAGTGCAAAATCCTGTCCGGCCGCAGACGGATCTTTGAGTTGTGCAAGTAAACTTTCCCCCTGACAATGCAAAGGAACTTCAAAACCGCAGCTTTCCACGAGCGTGGGATAAAGGTCGACCAATTCCGCAAACGAGTCACTCACCCGACCAGTCGTGCCCAAAGGGTGATGAATGATCAAAGGCACCTGAGCAGATTTCTGGTAAACACTCATTTTCTGCCACATATTGTGTTCGCCCATATGATACCCGTGATCGCTCGTCATGACGACAATTGTCTTCTCCCACAGTCCCAGCGCTTTGATCTGATCAATAACAGCCCCGACCTGTGCATCCATAAAACTGATGGACGCATAATAAGCCTGAATGACTTTTTGCTTGTCTTCTTCGGTCATTTGCTCTTCGTATTTTTTTCGATTCGCATAAGCAACAGGCGGATGAGTGCTGTCATGATCTTCCGGGAGGACAGGGACTTTAATGTCACTCAATGGATAAAGATCAAAATACTTTTTGGGAGCCACATACGGGGTATGAGGCCGAAAAAATCCGCACGCCAGAAAAAATGGCTCGTCTTTGTGCTTGTCAAGATATCGATTGGCGTACGCGGCACCAATGGCATCAGTCTGTTCGCTATCATCACCATCGGCTGCCAGATAACTCAGCGTTCCTCCAAATTGCCCCGGTTGGAACGTGAAGATCAAAGCTTCATCGGCTTTATCGCGCCCGATCGGATTAAAGACTTCACCCCACGACAAATGATCGTCTAATCCGTCAGTACCAATCATCGTGGGAACGCCGTAGTGATAAAGCTTACCTGTCCGTGCAACAGCATACCCTCTTTCGAGAAAATACTGCGGCAAAGTGACAAGATCGGGGGTAACGTTTCGAAAAAAGGTAGCGTTATTGGTCACACCGGACTGATCAGGACGCAGACCCGTCAAAAACGAAGCCCGGCTGGGATTGCATAGCGGATACTGACAATACGCATTCTCAAAAACGACCGACTCTTGAGCAAGAGCATCAATGTGAGGCGACTTGATCACGGGATTCCCGTAGCAGCCCAAATCGACATTCAAATCATCGGCGATGATGAAAACCACATTGTATTGCTCCGCCCCTGCCAGACTCTGGCATTCATGAACACCTGCGGTGACATGATAAAGTCCTGTCAGTAGAAGCATGCTGAGCATAACACGTGTCGTCATGGGGATTCCTTAATTGCAACCTGATGTTACGTTGAGGCGACAAAGCAAATGCAATCGTGCGGAAATGAGTTGAGTCGTAAGTTTTTGGTGGGAACGCCAAGTAATCAAATTAAACATATTTGTTGATCGTTGGGTTATTGATCATGGGCTTTTACCGTCTGCTTTTCAACTACGAGTCCTGAAACCATCCTCGAAAGTTTGAAAACAGTTCCAAAAACAAGAAGTTTTTCAAAATAGGACTTGCTGAATTCCGACTGATGTGAAAAATATATCTATCGGGTGCATTACGCAGTGCACAGGACACTTCGCCTGGTTCGACGATCGGCTGGCTTGCGATGGTCTTTCAGGCATAACTCGATTTATTAGAAAGGGGGTGGTCACGTGGATTACGACTGTTTTAGCCATGTATTAGGAGGTGGCGTCACCTAAGGGTGATAGTCGGCGGGTTGTCACCTTGACAGCCACCATGTGGTTGGATCTCCTTTTGCTTTCGTTAGATCCAACAATCGGGC
>JBGSVC010000402.1:0-8603 GCA_041753175.1 Planctomycetaceae bacterium | reverse complement strand
CCACACGGGCAGGATCGTAGGCTTCGTTGAGCAATCGTGGGCAACCAATCGATGCACACACGATCGCAAAATGGATTCTCGGCTCACCCATTTTTCGCAAGACGTTATGTTCGATGTCGTTGAGTGAAAATGGACGACCACCGACAATCAATGGCAGATCATCCCAGATGTTATAACCACCCAGCTTTGAAGTATGATTTCGAATGCTCGTCGTCGGATATTCCTGCAAGATCCCCGCAAGTGTCAGGGCATTATATGCATTGATCCAGAACGCCAGTTGACTTTCCTTCATGGACGGCGACTCCACAGAGGCCTGGCTGAGATGATTCAAATAAGTCGTCAACGCCTCTCGGTCGGCAGGCGACGCTTTCCAGTTTCGATAATTGACAAACCCGTCCTGGTCGACATGTTTCTTGAGCAACATGTCAAAAGCAGAATGATTGATCTGGTCCATCGATATCATCTGGTCAACTGGCCATTTTGACCCGACAGGCTCCTTGGCGTTGCCATTCTGATCAATCATCAACATGCCAATTCCAATCACGAGTGCCAGTGTTCCGGTAACGAAGGTCCATTTCATCAATCGACTCCTTGTCAATAGAGAGATAAGTGTCATGAGTATCGTCGCCATGGTTAAAAAGAACGGGAGCTCAGAAGAACAGGAGATCCAAATCAGGAATCAGAATTGACGACAAAGACCTCATCACGACTGTTGACCGTGATGAGGCGGGAACGATTAGAACTCCAAGACCCAACAGCATCCCAAAGTAGCAACAGCATCCAGGGGAGATGCTCAACCCACACGACGACGTCATGGAAGAAACGTTCACCACGGTAGATCGTGCCGAAGACAAAAGCATCACCCCACACATAATGAAACCAGAAACGTGTGTAATACAGAAACACAAAGCTGGAGACCAATAACCATGCTCGTGATCGTGCAAACGGAACCAGTGGCAATGCCCATGTCCAGTACCAGGGGTTCAACGTCGGGGAGAGTGCCCAGAACCATGCCAATGACAAAAATGCGTATTCCAGCGATTCAGCAAGCGAACTCGCCGCTTGCGCCAGCACACACCATCGGATGATCAAGATCAATAACAAGCCTGCCAGCAACCCACGAGCCGCTAAAAACGGAATCTGATGACGGGATAATCCAGACACAGACTGCACCCCAGCGACAAACTGTTCACGCCAGGAACGCGGAGTCCAAATATGCCATCCAAATCGAGTTTTATCTGCTTCGGGATCAAGAGTGTCGCTGACAAATCGGAAGATGACATCGTTCATTTTCCACTTTGTCAGAAAGGTTTGCAGGCTTTGTAACTTTGGCTTTTCAGTCTCCAGGCTTTCCATCCCAGGAGGCTCATCCACTGGACTCTTCACGACAGAAACCGAAGACGCATTCACCATCGGCATCGACCACATGGGAAAGCATGTCAGCCACGAAAAGACACCAGCGACACTCACAAACAAAAACCCATCAACGACTCGCCGACGCATCACGATCGATGTCATCACTGGGACAAGTACTAACGGAAACAACTTGGCACCGATCGCCAGACCCAAGGTCATCGCCGATACAGTTATCCATAATCGTTCAGGCAGCATCGTCCAACGAAGTCGTCTCTGGTCAGGATCAGCATGGCCAATCATCCCTCGTATCAGGGCATAAATGGCAACCATCGTCAGAAAAACAGCAATCGAATCGAGATGTCCACTGTTGGAAAACTCTTTAATCACCAGTGGATTCCATGCATACGCCACCGTCCACGCGATCGGCATTTTTAGCATGCGCAGAATTCCACCGAGCATGAAAATGACCCCGACATCAAAACAAACCAGCCAGAACTTCAGAATGATGATTGAAGTTTCAACACTGGAGTTTTCTGGAATCGTCCACACCGACCACGCGAAGATCAACTGACTCACCGGGGGATAAATGGTGGGAAGATTTGAAAAATGGATACGATGAAGAATCGTCCGCCACGTCGCATCTTCCTCACATCGTCTCGCCAGTCGCTGTAAAGGGGAACGCATTTTGTCATCACGATCAATCGCTGAAAGAATCTGGTCGGGAGCGTACGCATAGGGAGACACCCCTTGAAGAAGCGTTTGCCCATCCCAGAGGTATCGATAATAGTCAATTTCAAAAATCGGATTTGAGAATAACGCAACCCCTCTCATCCCTAGCGCCAAACCCAGTATGATCGGCCACACCCGAGAATGCTCTTTACCGCGAAGACCGGCTGCCAGCCCGACAAGTGCAATTCCCGACATGACAATCAGCGCCAACACCACTTCGATCACCGGCAACGCTTTCACATTCGTTGCATACACAAATCGGCCACTAACGATCGTCAGACAAATCCACCCCAACCACAGCAGCACTCCAGACAAATAAAACACGAAGGCGTACTGCTTCTCGTTCCACTCAGATTTGAGGAATCGTCTCTTCATTAACTCTGGATGATCCATATCAATATCAAACACACATCACAACTGCCTTCGATCTTCAACAGGCTGTTAAACAGAGAAGATTCTTACCAAGCCGTAACGATTTGTCTGTGAAACAAGACACACAGGGACACAAAACACTCAGTCCAAACTGAGGAAGTAAAATGCACAGAGCAAACCTGCTCTCGTTACTTCGATCTACTCTCGCTTTCTCAGACGCAGACGACAATTCCGTAGCGATCCTCATCTTGAACCGCCATAGCAAATTCAGAAGCAGTCGTTTATTCCTCTCGAGTGTCCGATGCAGATTCTTCGATCGTCGCCACAGGTGTTTTCATCATACCCAAAACTGTCTGCCACTGTTCTCCTGGAAACTCATCCAGACCAACGTGAACCTCAGAGTGGTCATCCCTCATCACATAACTTCCACATAGATAATCCCAGATCGGAAGCACCACTGAATAATTTGAGTTGGTTTCAAGAACCTCTCGAGAGTGATGGATCTGATGCATCCGGGGCGTGACAATCAACCACCTCAGTTGGGCATCGGCCCACCCCAAAGAAATATTGGCGTGGTGGAGCATCGTGACTGCGACGACGATGCTCTCATACAGCAACAACTCCATCATCTCAATCCCCACCATCGCAATTAACACCAATCGCAACGCCGCTCCTGTCAGATGTTCTCCTGGATGAAATCGGGTCGCAGTCGTCACATCCATGGAATGATCGGAGTGATGCATCCGATGAAAACGCCACAGCCACCCGATCTGATGGTTCATCCGGTGCCAGACATACAACCACAAGTCCAAAATCAGCAGGGCACAAATCAGGTGTGCCGCTCGTGAAAGCGTTAACATGTTCAACAGCCCAATACGCTGCTCACGAACGTACGTTGTCACCCACAACGTTAATCCCGCAAACAGGGCCATCAATGTCAACGTATTAACAATCGCGACGACCACATTTCGAACACCATGCCGCCAGCGCCCCCGATGAGAAATTAACGGAGCAACAGACTCCCAGGTCCAAAACATGACTAGTGCAATAACAGTGACGAACGGCTTCACAGCGCCAAAAAATTCCAGGTCCCAACTCATGTCGCTGTACGATCCAATCATTATCGTCCAGCTTCAGAATTAAGTCAGACGATCAATTTCAATCTTGACGATCATGTGATCTTACTCAACAGGTGACTGAGCTGAAAGCAGCGCCCCCTGACAACTCGAACCAGATCCCGCCGTACATCCATAACAGTGAACTCCCGTCACGATCCGGCGATTCAATAAACGATCAAGTTCAAAATCCCGAATATGCCGTGTCGATCCTGCGATCGTCGGCAGTTCGAGCATCTGATTAAAATCGCAGTCATACAGATAACCACGCCAGTCGACTGATAATGTCGTGCGACACATCAGTTGATCAACAGCCGAAGGGTTGAAGGCATGATGCAGGCGTTCGAGGTAGTCTTCGTAACGACCTGTGTTTAACAAGTCCTCCAGAAATCGGCTGATGGGCATATTCGTGATCGTGAACAGTTGGTTGAACGAAATCCCAAATCGCGATTTCAGTTGCTCCTTATAGTCGGCTTCCAACTTCTTTTGATCAGGTGGCAAGCTCGTTCCCGTCGGGTTATAGACTAGCGACAACGTCAACTCGGTCCCTTCCTGGCCATAGCCATGCTCGTTCAACAATTGCAACGCGCGAATCGACCTTTCAAAAACTCCATCGCCTCGCTGAAAATCACAGTTGTCCTCCTGATAGCAAGGCAGCGACGCCACAATCTCCACCCCGTGATCCGACAGGAATTTCGGCAAGTGTGTGAATCCATTGGCCAGCAGTATCGTCAGATTGCATCGGTCAATCACCCGCACGCTGCGCTGTCGTACCTCACCCACAAACCATTCAAAATGAGGATTCATTTCCGGAGCACCACCCGTTAAATCAACCGTAGAAAGGGGATGCTTGTCGATCACCGCCAGGCATTCACTGAGTGTTTCACGAGTCATAATCTCTCGTCGATCAGGACCTGCATCGACATGACAGTGCCGACAGACCTGATTGCACATCTTCCCCATATTGATTTGAAGCGTCTGCACAGAAGCTGCCCACAACCCCTCATGCCCATGCGTGCAAAGCGTCTCTTCAAACTCGGGCACACCGCTCAGATTCTGTTTATTAAGAACGTTCAACTGATACAGGGGATCTGCCAGTTGACTGCCTCGACGTTTCAAACTCATGGATGACATGCCGGAACCTTCTAGTGATCTCAGGGAATAATTCGTCAATTTCTTGCTTGGTTAGCAACACGCTTCGCCATCACCACATCGCCCTGAACCAGATTCATTGCGTTCATGATAATCCTTCCCCTTCGTCTCTGCGGGGTCTCTTAGTTTGCTGCGATGACAATCAAAACTCTCTGCATCCTCCAACGAAATTTCCGTCCATGGCGAAACGGGAGCAAACATCTTGCCGTAGGGCTCCTGTTGAAGCAGGCGAAATGTTTTATCGCACACCGCCGACCGCTGGCCACGTCCATACCGATGCCCGTCATCATCTTCAACACTTCGAAACGGACCCTGATAGACAACCGCCTGATTGCGCTCCAGGCAAGGCCCCTGCTTCCCTTTATACGCCAGCACCGTAATCGAGCGAAACTCCAGCCAATTAATAACCTGCCAAGGCTCTTCAGACCACTTGGCTACTTGAATGCCATGGAATCCTGTTTCCTCAAACGCCTTCAAAAACAGATCCTCACGAAAGGCACCAGAAAGACACCCCGACCAGAGTTGACCATCGTTTTGCATCTCCAATGGAACCTTTTCATCGCAGACAATATCACTGATCGCCGCCCGCCCACCAACTTTGAGAACGCGAAAGATCTCCTGAAACAGTTGTCGACGATCTTGCTGACGTACCAGATTCAACACACAATTCGACACAACACAATCAACACTTTCATCCGCGATCATCGGATGATGTTGCCTCAGTCGTTCTTCGATCTGCCGTAACTTCAACCAGTCGGTGGCAGTTGAGATGGGCTGTCGATTTAGTTCCGTCTCAAGCTCTTCCAGATCCAGCTTCAGGTCTTGGATCATGCCATAACGAAACTCGACATTGTGATATCCCAGCCTCTCGGCCATCGTCGCCTGATACTTCAACGCCAGCGTTCTCATTTCCTGATTGCAATCAACACCGATGACTTTCCCCGTCTCTCCCACCAGTTGCGCGGCGATGTAACACAGCTTTCCTCCGCCCGATCCCAGATCCAGCACACAGTCACCAGGTCGTACATAAGGACTGGGATCTCCGCAGCCATAATCTCGCTCCAGGATTTCCTCAGGGATCATTTTCAACAACTCCCTGTCATACTCGATGGGACAACACAACGCCTCCTCCCGATCACTGGCCGCATTCCGATAGCGATCATAAACAGATTCTTCAACGCTCTTGCTGCCCGACACCTGATGGATCATAGTTGCTTACTCCTGCGAAGATTATACATCAATCAACATAACAAAGGCCCACTCAACTCTTGAATGCCGTTTGTTTCTGCTCACGGTCCACTCGAAATTCTTGGACAATTGCGTCCCGATGACCGACTCACACAGCCAGTCATCCACCAGTACTTCCCTATGGTGAACAGGATTTTGTAACCTGCTCGCATCGATCCCCAAACCGTTCCACTGATCTTACTGTGACCAATTCGCTGACGATAATCGACGGGCTGTTCCAGGATGATCAGGTCTGAGAGCACCGCCTTGATTTGCATTTCAATGGTCCAGCCATACGTTCGATCTTGCATCCTCAGTGATTCCAGAGACGCCCATCGAATCGCCCGAAATGGACCAAGGTCCGTATACGAAGCACCCCAAAGACACCACATTAAAAAACACGCCAGTCGATTTCCCAGTCGGCTTTGAAAGGGCATTGCACCCTGCTCTCGTTGACCCAGCAATCGAGACCCCAATACAAAATCAGCCTCACCATTCAAAATCGGCTCAACCAGACCACCGAGTTGCTCTGGGTAGTCACTGAAATCACCATCGATAAACACTACAATCTCCGGGCGATCACCGGTCGTTCGCAGATGATTCAATCCCTCAAGGCACGCAGCACCATACCCACGATGGGGTTCATAGACGACTTCTGCACCCAATTGTTCAGCAATCAGGGCCGATCGATCTGTTGAACCATTATCAACGACAACCAGCCGCCCAACGCCAGGCAAACTGTTGATCACCAGCGGCAGTGATTGTTCTTCGTTCAATACAGGAATAATGACGGCAATACCTGAATAATCCATTTCAATCCGAATTGCTTGGTGCACACAGAACGCATGAAATCTGCAGAACGCGTCGCTCAGCATAACGACTTTCAAGCAATCAGACTGTGACCTACTTCACACAGTCTCAAATCCACACACTCGTAAGTTCTCACTCTTCAGCAAACCGTCAATCGATTTCTAACCTCGACTGACCGAACCCCAAGTCCGACTCATTCGCCGAAAGATCAGAAAACCGAATACAAACACGACCAGCGACATCATCAGCCACCCGTTCGTATTCCAGCTTAAATAGATCTGTCCCAAGATAAATGCACAGCAGATCAACGACAAAAACACAAACTGCCAATCAGATTCGCGCTCAACTGAGACCACCGGAGTTCGTTCAACTTGGGCAGGTTCCTCCGTCGTTCGCTCGTCATCAGTAACTTCACTTTTTTGCTTCAGCAGGCGATCTTTGACAATTCCTATGCCAGTCGCCGCATGAAACCGGCTGACCGCTCTGAGCAATCGTTCGATACTATCGAGCATCCGATAAGTATCATCAAACTCCATCGGCTTTTGATGGGCCCATTGATTGCGAAACTCCCGCAACTCACTGACAAGGCTTCGCTCGATATGCCCCAGTCGACCACGAAAAAGCGGGTTCCAGTGATCCCACATCACCGTCAACAGCATCTGCGCATCCCACTCAATCTCATCGCCAACAGCAAGCTGATTGCGGTGATCTCGAAAACCCGAAACGGCCTGCTCTTTCCAAGTATTCCCGTAAACCTGCTCCAACCGCGTTTCAATCACTGGACGCAACTCTTCGGTCAGAGTCTGTAAGGCGTCATGAATGATTTGATGAAACTGCACGGCTCAATGGTCCTCGAAAAGTGTATCGCATGGGCTCAATATTCTAAACGTGCTCTTCTTCTAAAAACATCGCATGATTCGTGAATTGATTGATCATGATCCAGAAACTCGGCAAACAATAGCGATTATGCCGATTCTCATAACATCCAACTCCTTAATATCCTCATCGATTTTTTCGATCAGCAAACACAGCCTCGATCCACCACGCGCAAAAAAAAGAGGCTGCTTCCAAAGAAGCAGCCTCTCAAAATGTCATTTATCAATCAGGCGAGATTTAACAAGTCTGAAGATTACTCTTCATAACCAGTTGGCTTGCCGTCTTTGCGGTTCAGCATTTTGTCCAAAACACCAATAGCGCGTGGTGTTGTGGCGTTCAATGCCAGGTAGGGCGAGTGATCGACGTTTTCTGAGATAAACAGAACGCGACCGTCTCCCATCACAAACTGAGCTCCACCTTTGTGGTTACTGCTATAGCCATAAGCACAAGCATCATCAGCAAATGTGGTTTTAACAGTGGTGTTGAGCACTGCGTTTGTTGTGGAGATGCCTGAGAATTCACCTTTGTTGTTGATACCAGCAGTACCGACAGCGAAGATCGCAGCGAAGTTAGGCACAGTTGAAACGTCGGTAGCCATACCATAGATACCTTGGTTAGTGTTACCTGCAGCGTTTGCCCCAGCGACAGCAGCATACTGAGATCCCATCAGGATACCAGCACTACAGCGACGCTTACGAGGAGTGGCTCCCACGCCTGGGTTGTTGAGTTCCCAAGCACGCTCTCCGACGAGCACCGTATTGGATGTTCCATCGATGATATCAGACATCTTGCAGCGAGAGTTCAACCAGAAAATTCCGTCAGCACTGTCCTGAACGAAGATCGCCAAGTTGGTCGCACCAGCAGGCCATCGGTCGTTGTTACCAACGTAGTTCGATGTGCCGCTGAACACGTTTGTGCCAGATGCTGGGGTACGGTTGTTGACAGCAGGAGCTGTATCGGATGGGC
>JBGSVC010000401.1:0-6486 GCA_041753175.1 Planctomycetaceae bacterium | reverse complement strand
GAAAAGCCGAAGTACGACGAATTGGCAGCCTTGAGAATGCGAACACACATGGCAGGGTCTGTTCGCACTAAATCTACAATATCCTTAATCTGAGTTTCCGGATCACGCAACATGCGAATCAAATCCACAGCCACGTGTGGCAGACTGGGAAGGTCCGGAGAATTCACGATTTCGTCAATTTTAATCATCTTTGGTCTCTATGGAAAAAAGACTGGAACACGATCGCAATCGTCATTGCGGTGGTGTTTCAGTCGTATGTGGTGATCAGTTTCGACGAATCGTTTTGGAGATTGCCGTATGTTCAATCTGAATCGTTATCGGTTTAGTGGATGTTCACGCCGACCCAGCGTTCCAGTTTCAATCGCAAGGCATCGGGGGTGAAGGGTTTGACGAGATAATCAGAAACTCCGGCTTGAATCGCGAGCACGACACGCTCGCGCTCCGCTTCCGTTGTGATCATGATGAACGGTGTGCGACTATCCAGTTTGCGAAACTCTTTGAGAAACTCCATCCCATCCATTTTTGGCATGTTCCAGTCACTCAGAATGATGTCAAAGGATTCACTTCGACATAAATCAAGGGCAGCCAGACCATCGGCGGCTTCAGAAATATCTTTGACACCCATGGAATTGAGGCAGCGTTTCTGAATGGTCCTCATCGTACCGGAATCATCGACAAGAAGTATTTTCATCATTAATGCCTTACTGAAATGACTGGTTTTGCAGGGTGTGATTTGAAGACACGACCCTTAAGGGTGTTGTGGGATCATTAAAATCCAGCAGAAACGAACGTGCGAATTCTGCTGAGTTCATCAATAAAACGGGATTGTTTTGTTTTAGGAATTATCCGTGGGGCTGAATCAATCTTTGAAACTGAAATCGATCGTGAAGGGACCAATATCGGATTCAAACTGAATCGTCATCGCTGGTTCCATATCACTGGGAAAATGGAGCATGTAGTTTTCACCGTCGATCATATTGGGAATTCCCAGGATCAGTTTTAATTGCTCCATCTGAGCTTTCGCTCCCCCGGCGATCATGTTGACCAGTTCGCCAACAGCGTCGCGGACCTCATCATTGATCATCGGAGGCTTTTCACCCAGCATGCGATCCATGATATTGAGGGCCACTTCATTCTCGACATTGAGTACTATTGTCCCTTTGGTCACTCCAGAGAGGCTAATGACGGCACTGAGTGTCGGACGTTCCATACGTCCACAACTCAACCCCAGTCCTGTCCGCTTGGCAGTTGAGTTGAGCATGACTTCAAACGTATTAAGAGTCGAATGAATGATCGGATTGATGTATTGGGTGATGGTCTGTGCTCGATCGGTCATCGCGGTCATAGCTGACTCTTTCCGTCTGTTTTGGGGGAGGGAAGTCATCCCTGAATATCGTCACGGCGATCATTTTATGTTGTTGCAGAAGCGAAGTCGGAATTCTGTTGGATGACCATTCTGCAACAAACTTAGCTGCAAAAAGTGTGTCTTCAACAGGTCTCACAGTCAAAGCTAGGTTAGGTTTGCAGCCATCGCCGTCGGCAATCTTCTCGACTGCGGGGAAATACCGACGTCGTTAACAAAAAACGTAGCAGTTTTCTGAACAGTAACGATTACGCAGGCTGGCGCAATCACCCCTCATGACTTCGGTCATGGGGCAATGCCATCACATTTCTGCGTCTCACACAGTGATTAATACCCTAACTTCGACTGACAATCTTCAAGAAATGCTGTCATCTGATCGATCGTTTGCCAACGCTTGTCTAAAGAAATCTCCAACCCCTTCATGATCACTCCCGACAAACCGGAGTCGATTTGTGGCACACGCGTGTTGAGTGGAATTGCAGGTTTGCTGAGAATCTGCAGACACTGTTCCAAGCTGGAACCACTCGGCCACGGAAACTCTAGGGCACACATCTGATAGCAGGTCACTGCAAACGAGAAGACATCGATTCGTTGATCGGTCTTTTTTCTGTTGAGCAGTTCAGGAGCCATGTAATTGATTTTGCCCGTTCGATTTCCAGGCGCCTGAAAAGCTGGCGTGTTCGGTACAACAAGTCCAAAATCAATCAGTTTGACATTCCTGTCAACATCGATGATGACATTCGGCGGACACAAATCCCGCATGATGAATTGCCGCTGATGGAGATAGCCCATCGCCTGACCGATCTGGATCATCCAACGCAGACGATTGGAAACAAGCACATCATTTTGACGATCCAGAAAACTGCTCAGAGTCTGGCCCTCAAGATAGTCCATCACCAGATACTGCTCGCCGTGACTTGTCATGCCGTGTTCCCGCGTTGTGACGATATGCGGATGCTTCAGCGTGACAGCAATCTGACCTTCCGTCGGCTTGGGGCCAATTCTGCGGAAGCGGGCCTCGAATTGCAACGTCTTTTGGAGATCAAGAACTTTCAGTGCAACGGTCTGATCTGTGTTTCGATCAATCGCCTTCCAGACCTGCGACATCGTCCCTTTTCCCAGTCGCATCAGCTTTTCAAACCGACGATCAATATCGACGCCTGAGTCGCTGCGGAAACGTCGTGGAAACCAGCGGGAAAAGAATTTCAACACGGCATCATTTCAACACGGCAAGGGTAGCTACATGGCAAGGGTAGTTACACAGAAAAGTTCTTTTCACTGTGACATCAAATCATGAAGTCGTTTTCGATTCCGAGAACGCGATCGATCACCTGCTGAGGGAGTTCTACAAAATCCAATTCAGGATCTCCGACATCCGTTGGATTAATTCCGCAATACATCGACCACGGCCCCAAATGTCGCCAACGTCCTGCACGAGGGGGTTCGTTGGGCAGGACTGGTGTCGTACACCGGTTGCAACCGATCGTCGAAAACCCCTGACTATGGAGAGGATTAATGATCACGTCATGGTTCGCCAAATACTCGTCCATCTGTTCGTCCGTAAAATTGGCCAATGGATTGACCCTCACGGCATTCATTCCTTTATCGATACTCAAAATGGGAGTCCGTCCCCGTCGTCCTCCTTCTGCACGTCGCAAACTACCCACCAGGCCATCATACTGACCGGCAATTTTCTGCAACGGCTCGACTTTGCGCAAATGGCAACATTCCGATTGACCTTCAGGCGTCAAATACAAGATGCCGAGTTGTTCGGTCTGCTGTTGCATGCTCAATTCCGGTTCCAGCGTGCGGACTTTCAGGCCATATTCAAGTTGCAAACGATCCCGTGTTTGCAACGTCTCTTGAAACATCACTCCGGTATCGACAAACAAAATCGTGATCGGCAATTCGAGGGTATGGATCATGTGGCTGATCACGGTCCCGGTTTTTTGCATCGCCGAAAGAAATGCCAGACGGTCCCCAAAAATATCGAAAGCCCATTTGAGCAATTCATGAGGTGTGCGTTCTTCAAAATTCTGATTGAGGTTTCGCAAATCAGCTTGAGTCAAACGTGGCATAGACGTGTCATTTTCTAATGAAACAAACAATAAACGCTCAGTCCTGAAGCATTTTCAAAACAATGTCGAAGATGATGATCGCCAACGTGTCACTTGTTAACGTTGTCTGTCGAGCCCTCGACAGTCAACTCGAACTGACTGGCCAGAAAGGAATTCATCGTTCGACATTTCTTTGCCGTAAATTAGCAGAATCGAGTTCTTTTGCCTATCGAACTCGCCTGCTTCCATCCTGTGAGCATGTCCGGGTCAGCCTTTTGTTTCCAGCCAGTTGGGGCCTGAGGCAATCTCGACTTCCAACGGAACCTGCATGGAGATCGCTCCAGACATCTCTTCACGAATCATCGAGGTCAATTCTTCCAGACGTTCTGTGGGAACTTCAAAGACGAGTTCATCGTGAATCTGCAACAACATCCGGGCAGGATGCTGCTCTTTTTGTAACCGCTGATCTAAATTAACCATCGCTTTTTTGATCAGATCAGCCGCTGACCCCTGAATGACGGTGTTAATCGCGGTGCGTTCTGGAAAATTCCGGTTGCGTCCATATGGAGTTTTGATCCCTTCGATAGGGCGTCGTCGTCCCAGGATTGTCCGTGCAAAACCAGTTTTCTGACATTCGATCAATGTCTGTTGAATGAACTTTTCGACTCCCGGAATACGGGCAAAATAGCCATCGATAAAAGCCGCTGCTTCTTCCTGAGAAATTCCCAGGGCAGCAGAAAGTCCGTAGGCCGACTGCCCATAGATAACGCCAAAATTGACCGCTTTGGCCACACGACGCATCTCAGTGTTGACCTCTTTTTCCGGAATTCCATAGATCTCTGCAGCAACACGTTTGTGAATATCTTCGCCGGACGAAAAAGCCTCACACATGGTTTGATCGCCGCTGAACTCAGCTAAAATCCGTAATTCGATCTGAGAATAGTCGGCACTCACCAGACACCACCCAGGCTCTCCGGCCACGAACGCTTTGCGGATCTGTCGCCCTTCCATGGTTCGAATTGGAATGTTTTGCAAGTTGGGATCACTTGAACTCAATCGACCAGTTGCCGCGACAACCTGGTTAAACGAGGCATGAATTCTTCCTGTCTGCGGATTGACCAGACCTGGCAAGGCATCCAGGTACGTATTCTTGAGTTTTGAGAGTTGGCGATGCGTGATGATTTTGGCTGGCAGGGGATGCAACATCGACAACTCTTCCAACACGGATTGATCAGTGCTGGCTCCTGTTTTTGTTTTCTTCTTTTTAGGCAGCTTGAGTTCACCGAAGAGGATGTCCTGCAACTGTTTGGGAGAATCAAAATTGAAAGGACGACCGGCCAGTTCGTTGATTTCTTCACGGACCTCTTCCAGTCGCAATGCCAGTTCGGCGCTTTGCCGATTGAGTTCCTCCACATCGACTTTAATGCCATGAGATTCCATCCGACACAAAGTCATGATCAATGGCCGCTCCAGATCCCAATAGAGATCCCAAAGCTGCTCATCTTTGAGTTTCTGCTCCAGCAAGATTGCCAGGCGCAGGGCCGCATCTGTATCTTCGGAGGCATATTCAGCGACCTGTCTTGTAGGGATCTCCGACATGAGCTTTTGCGATTTTCCAGTACCAATCAGCTCTTTGATGGAGATCATTTGATGCCCGAGAATTTCCAGCGACATATTATCTAACCCATGGCTTCGCGCGCCAGCATCGAGCAGATAATGAGCAACCATAGGGTCAAGATAGACTTCGGGAATCTCAATCCCATATCGCTGCATGATCAGCAGATCGTATTTGATGTTTTGGTTGCTGATTTTCTTTTCAGGGTTTTCCAGAATCGGTTTCAAGACGCCAATGACGGTTTCGCTATCGAGAAAGGCATCGTCTGAAGGGCCTAACACGGGGATGTAGTAAGCATGACCTGGCTGAACACAAATCGCCCAGCCCACAATTTCGGCTTGCATCGCGTCCAGCCCGGTTGTTTCCAGATCGACACAAAGATGCTCAGACTGCTCAAGGATGCCTTTAAGATTGGAAAGCTCTTCGAACGTATCGACCAGTTTCCAGGTTCGACCCGTCAACTGCGAGCCGACAAATAACCCTCCCGAACGCAGACTCGAATTCGTCTCATGCTCTTCCACCACCGCGTTGACCTCGTCAACGTCGTCGTCATCGCCAAAAAGCGATCGGCCCGACTTGGGCTTGGGTGGCGTTTTCTTTTTCACAGGCCCAGGAGCCGCCGTTTCAACAGAGCTTTCGACCTCAGCCTGAGTCAGATTCGTTTTTAATCCTAGATTCAGGATCTCGTCACGAAACTTTTGAAAGGCAAATTCCTGAAACAGTTTCAACAATAACGGGCCGTCAACCTCATCGACGACCGCTTGTTGAAAGTCAAAATCAAGCGGCAGATCCTGATACAGCGTGACCAGTCGCCTGCTGATACGGGCCTGCTGTGCAAACTCGATCAGATTCTCTCGACGCTTCCTGGCTTTGATGGTATTTGCCTGCGCCAAGACAGTTTCCAGATCGCCAAACTCTTGCAACAGATCTTTGGCAGCCACCGGTCCGATGCCCGGTACGCCGGGGACATTATCAACGCTATCCCCCACCAGAGATTGAAAATCGATCACCTGTTCTGGAGTAATCCCCCAGGTTTCCTGAAGAGAGTGGGCGTCGAAGTATTCATTCTTTCGACAATTAAACATCTTGACGTGGTCTGAGAGTAATTGGCGACAATCTTTATCGTTGGAAACGATCCGGACATCAAACCCCTCCTGAGTGGCTCTTTTCGTGACTGTGGCGATCACATCATCTGCTTCCCAGCCTGGAAACTTGATGACGGGGATTTTGAAGCCTTCCAGGAGTGAGAGAATCATCGGGATCTGCGGTGCCAGACTCTCGGGCATTTCTGTACGGTTGGCTTTATATTCGGGATACCAGCCGGATCGCTCCCCATCTCCTTCAGAGTCAATGGCTACCAGAAGATGCGTCGGCTTGTGAATTTTAATCAGATTGAGAATATCACGCGTAAATCCAAAGACAGCATTCGTTGGTTGACCGGATCGACCCGT
>JBGSVC010000400.1:0-3894 GCA_041753175.1 Planctomycetaceae bacterium | reverse complement strand
GCGGTGGCTGGGCCCGCGGGCCAACCATTTATTGTCGGGGTCGGCTGCCAACATCGCTTCCGTTGTCTCAGACTGACGCTGATAGGTTTTTGACATCACAATCTGGCGATGCAGTTGCTTCATCGACCAGCCGTGATCCATGAACTCGACCGCCAGCCAGTCGAGAAGCTGTGGATGCGAAGGTGGGTCAGATTGTGTTCCAAAATCTTCCGGGGTCGCATGCAGGCCGCGACCAAAAAACTGAGCCCACGCACGGTTGACAACCACACGCGCCACCAGCGGGTTCTCACGACTCACCAGCCATTTGGCAAACTCCAGACGAGTCTGGGGCAACGTACTGGCCAAAGGCTCAAAGATCTTGGGAATCCCAGGTGTGACTTCCTCCCGCATCTGCAAAAACTCACCTCGATGATGACGATGCGTCACACGTTGATCACCTGCCGGTCGGGGTTGGAAAATCAAAGTCCGAACTTCTTCCGGCAGACGTTTTTCCAAAGTCGTAATTTCCTTACGTGCCTCTTTAAGGACATCGATTCTTGACACAAATTCATTTTCCACCAGCCGACTTTGCTCAGACGTCCAGGACGCTTCTTCACCACGAATAATCTCTTCGATCTCTTCTGGCACCTGCACGGGATCACTAATTTTGGAATCCGAAGTCGCACTCCAGCGGAATTTTCCCAGCGCCGCGACAAAGTGTCGTTCAAAGAGCATCGTCAATTTCAATTCTCCACCCGGAGAAATGGGCTCTGCCAGACGGATCACAAACTGACTGCGGGCACCCATGCCTTGAGTTGCCCCCAGACCAGAGGAACCATTTCCATCAAACAGATATGCGGTGCTGGATGCTTCTTTATCAAATGACACCGGTTGTCCGTTGACCTCGCCCGTCAGTTCCGAAACATAAAAGCCTCCCCGCGAACCTTCATAATAAGTCCGTCCCGGCCCGTTTTGAGGCAGACGGGTATCGGGCAATGCTTCCAGTCTCAAGGCGGTTACCGGTTGCGTGAGTTGCGAAAGATCAAAGGTCAGAAAATACTCATCCCGTTTGGTGAAATCGCCACTGGCGAAAATCGCACCATCGTCTTCCACCGTCAAAAAAGGGAGATTTGTCGTCATCGAAGTCGGGGTGAGGGTGGTCCAGTGATTCAGCGACGCTTTGACATCCTTTTTCCATGTCTCAAAGTGCTGTTGATAGGCAGTGTTTCGTCGTTCCTCTTCAGAACCCTCACCTTCTGGAACCGGATATTCCTCAGGTAGCTGGCTCAGCTTCTGCTGAATCTGGCGTTTTAACTGGGCTCGTCGCGTTTCGATTTCCTTATCTTGGACGGAATATTCGAGCTCTTCGCAGTTATTGAGAAAGGCAAACATCCGATAATAATCGGTATGCGTGATGGGATCATACTTATGGGTATGGCATTGCGCACATCCGGTCGTCATTCCCAACCAGACCGCTCCCGTTGTCGCTACCCGATCAACCATGGCATAAAAACGATACTCCAGTGGATCGATTCCGCCTTCTTCGTTAAGCATGGTATTGCGATGAAATCCGGTCGCAATGAGTTGTTCAGGTGTCGGGTCAGGCAGTAGATCTCCAGCGAGTTGTTCAATCGTGAACTGGTCAAACGGCATATCCGTATTGATCGCATTGATCACCCAATCCCGATAAGGCCACATCGTGCGCTCTCGGTCTTTCTCATAACCATTGGTATCAGCATAACGCGCCAGATCCAGCCACACCCGCGCCCAACGCTCCCCATACTGTGGCGAGGCAATCAATCGATCCACAATCTCGCCATAGAATTCCTCGGTCGGATGAGACAGATACTCATCGACTTGCTCGGGCGTCGGAGGAAGTCCCGTCAGATCGAAATAGACCCGTCGAATCAAACTCGCAGGATCAGACTGGCCTGCAGGAGTCAGTTTGTTTTCTGACAACCGGACATTTACAAAATGATCAATCGAATTCCCCACGGCTCCCGGACCGTTGGTCTGCGGGACATCTGGTTTCACCGGCGGGACAAACGCCCAATGGCTTTGGTACACGGCCCCCTCTTTGACCCACTGGATCAACTTCTCTTTCTCTGCTGCTGAAAGCGTAACACCACTTTCAGGTGGAGGCATGACTTCATATTCTTCTTCCGAAAGGATCCGGCGGATGATCTCGCTGTCATCCACGTTGCCCGGCATCAGGGCCCCATGTTCCACCGCCGCTTCACGCACATCCAATCGCAAATCAGCCTGTCGGTTCTCTCCGTCAGGTCCGTGACAGGCATAACATTTCCCCGACAAAACGGGCAGAATGTCACGGGAAAATTGCAATTCCTCACCCATCGCCACCGACACGCTCAATCCACTCATCGCCACCGTGAAAACAATTTGGCGACTCTTCGAAATCATCAATTTCAATGTCTGCATCCTGGAAGCTGTCCGCATGGAAACTGGAAATGGTGTCATCGTTTTCATTCAATCACTGCGTGTCAGAAGATTAAGGAGGGACCGGTCGAAGGAAGGTGAGACATACCAATGCAAGCACGGCAATAGACGTAGGGTGTTCCGGCAAACACTCTCATTTAAGTTTATCGGTCAATACGGGAGGCGGCAAGAAAAAAGGAAATAATTTCATAATTTGTCCGCCTAAGATCAATTTCTACAACCGAAATTGCGTCAAAGTTGCCGATGAGGGCTTCTCAGGATCACTACCGTCAATCATTGTCGCGGCCTTGCCCCCAGGGGGTTGGCACATGATCCGCGACCCAGCTTTCGTAGAGTGTTTTGAGTTCCGATACCTTTTCTGGATGGTCTCCAGCTAAATCATGTTCTTCAGCGAGGTCGACACTCAGGTCGAAGAGCATCGGGCCAGCCGAGCGACGATTCCCTTCGGGATCGGCCAATTTCCATTTTCCAGCGCGCACGGCCGACTTTTCACCATTTTTCCAATACAAAACTTCATGCGGAGGCGACTTGTTTTCTCCCGTCAGATAAGGGATCAGGTTCACTCCATCGAGCGGATTTCCTGGAGAACGGTCGATCCCGGCTGCCGCCATCGCCGTCGGGAATAGATCCAACGCAATCACCGGGTGATCGAAACTCTGCAGGGCCGGAATCACCGCAGGCCATTGCAGAGCAAACGGAATGCGCACACCACCTTCCCAACAACTCCCCTTATAACCTCGCAGCGGTGCATTGTCGTGTTGCTTCGGACCACCATTATCATTGACAAAAAACAGCAGCGTATTATCCACCTTGCCTGTTTGATCCAACGCATCGAGAACTTTGCCAACAGCTCGATCCAGCGCGATAGTCATCGCTGCGATTTTGTTTCCTTTCATCGTTTTGAGATCTTCTGCGGTCGCATCGAGCGGACTGTGAGTAGCGTTGAATGCCAGATAGATGAAGCAGGGTTGATCGGGAGTCTGCTGGAGGTACGCGACCGTTTCATCCGCCAGATGGTCGGTCATATATTCGAAGTGTTCAGGTTTGACAGGCTCCCTGTTTCTGAGAATTTGATTGAGGATCGTCGCTTTCTGATCGAGTGGAAAGTAGCTGCGCGCCCCTTGCAAAAAGCCGTAATAGTCGGTGAAACCACGTTCCATTGGATGAAACTGGGGGGCATACCCCAAATGCCATTTCCCCAACGCGATCGTTCGATAACCCGCAGGCTTGAGCACATCGGGAAGTAAGGTCTCCGATAATGGCAACCCGTTTTTCTCACTATAAACAGGCGGGATATTGAACTCATGCCCGAATCGCTGCTGATAACGGCCCGTCAGCAAACCTGCCCGCGTGGGGCTACAGACACAACCCGAAACATATCCATTCGAAAACCGCACCCCGCGTTCGGCTATCGAATCAATCCTTGGGGTCGGGATCTTGTTATTCCCCTGCATCGAA
>JBGSVC010000399.1:0-7414 GCA_041753175.1 Planctomycetaceae bacterium | reverse complement strand
ACGTGAGGTTCCAGACGACAAAGAGCAGGATACATTTTGAGGCGGATTGAAGTTGAGGGCGTCGTGACTGAGTGTGGTCAGAGTCCCAGTAGGTCTGGAACACGATCAGGCAATAAAAACTTAGGAGTGTCGAAAAGGGGATCAGAATGCCGTCAAAGCATAATGAAGAACCAAGGCAGGCAGACGTTGAGAATAGAAATCCAAGAAGGGCGCGTCGCGCAGAGAAGCCGGAAGTGACAGGACTCTGCTTGTTCGAAAGCTGCTTGAAAGCGTTCGTGAACATGACGGCGGCGATGGCCGCTGAGAGTAGGATTCCCACAATCGTTTGCCAGCTTGTCAGCAGCCTGAGGTTGTCGAGTTGAATGGTGGCTTGCTGAATCCAGGATGAAAAGCCGGTGATGTATTGCTGGTGATGAGACATGATGGCGGCATAGCCACCTTGTGGTTGAAGGCTAGATAGATAGGGGCTGAAAACGAGGAGCGTGGTTGCGATGATGAGGCAGCCTTTGATGACCATCGTTTTGAATTCTGTCCAGGTGCGGTCGTGAACAAGCCAGTTGAGAAGTGATGTGATGGCGAGGATAAAGACCGTCAGCCAGCCATTGTATTTCGTCCACCAGCACAGTCCACATGCAACACCACACACGGCAGCAATGAGCAATGAGCGCGGAGTGATCGAGGGGGTGTTTTCGGCTGAGGGCTTCATGGCATGAAAGCCAAGAGCCAATGCGAGAATCCAAAAGAACCCCAGAAGAGGTTCCGTCAGCGCTGTTCTGGAATAGAAGATGTGATAGTCGTTGAGCGCGAGCAAAGTGCCAGCCAGGATCGCAGGAAGTTGTCCCAATGAGTCTCTGAGGAACCACCACAATAGGGGGATCGTTGCGGTTCCGAAGAGGATGCCGGGGAGGATTGGAATCCAGGGAGCATCGCCAAGGAAGGTCATCGTCCATTCGATTATCGAAGGGAGCAGTGGGGGGGCATAGAAATGTTGTTGAGGGTAGCGATAGTTTGCCTCTTCCGAGAAGAAGAGATTGGAGGCATAAACGCCTTCGTCAAAATGTTCGACGGCGAGATGGTCGAGATGCCAGATTCTGACAACGAGTGCGCACGTAGTCGCAAGTAAGATCAGGAGCAGTTCGTGTCTCCATGACAGCATGTCGAACCTCGGAGGGGACGGATGGTCTTGAGTCTCCTGTTGGGATGTGTCGGTAGATATGCGGGAGGCGTGTGTCATAAATAAGTTCGAGAGAAAGCGAGATCGTATGAACGTTTCCCCATCACGATAATTGAGTTGAATCGCTGACGGAAGAGAGGAGTGATGGGCGCATGAATCGAAGTGCATTTATTAGTCATCGAATGATTTCATGTTTCTGGACCCGAAATGAATGCAGAGACTGGAACTGTCTGCAATTCAAAGATAGTATTGACAAGTGAATTGATCATCTGCTCCATGCACCTCCCCACCCACCGGAATGAGTACATGCCTGAAAACGCCTTCCCCAACCCCGATCAAATGTACGATGAAGCGACGGCATTGAAAGAACAAGGGGATCTCGAGGGAGCCATCGGAAAACTGAAAGAGATTCTCAATACGGCTCCGAATCACGTTCTCACCCATTCTGCATTGGCAGTGAATCTGCAAAAAATGGGAAACAAAGAAGAGGCCGTGGCTCACGCCAAACGAGTTGTCGAAATTGAACCAGAAGATCCGTTTTCGTATACGCAACTTTCGGTGATCTGTCAGCGTTGCGGATTGATTCCGGAAGCGGAAGATGCCATGGCACGATCGCGACAAATTCAAGGTCACCAACACTAGTGCGCGTAGCGCGTATTTGTGGGGGCCAACTTGCATGATCGTTTGTTGTGAGATCGTGCAGGTACATGTTGCTTAATAACGTTGCCGATTTCGCTTTGGACTTTAGCGATAGACGGGCATGTTTGTGTCGGTCCAGATGTCGGAAGTGACTGTTGGAGGGTTCTCTGATGGTCTGTGGACTTTGGGCGTGAGATCAGAGTTGGCAGATGGTGGGATTGGTTTTTTCCAGAATTGTGCCTCGGGAACGATAGAGTCCACTCTTTGCGTTTGAGTGCTGAGACGCTGGAGCACTGGAGGCGGGGCAGGTTTGTAGCTAACTTGCTGTACGTCGCGCGGTTGATCACGATGAGAGAGCGAGTTGGAAGTGGTGTTATTGTTGAGAATCACACTGGTCTTGAATTTCTCATTTGGACCCGTGGTGAGTGTGGCTTGCAGGCGAACGGGCTTTTGTTGAAAGTCAGTGATGTTGGGTTGCATCTGGATGAGGAATCCAGATTTCAAGACGCCGTCTTGCCAGAATTTGAGACTGGAACTGGCGTCGAGTGACCAGCGATCCAGCGGAGGAGTGGACTGAGGGTCGGAGTCTGGATCGAACCATTCTAACAGGATATCTCCCGGGACTTTGATGGCGTTGGAAAAGCCATCCACGGGAGTGAGCATAACAACGCACGAGGCTCCCTGAGGACCTGCCACGAGGCCGGAATAAAGTGGATCGATTTTTATTTGTTCCAAATGCGAGCGCTCGGCTGTGTAGTTATCGAGAGGAGTCTGGGTGCTGAGTTGCTGATTGAGGAGTTCGTTTTCGCGCTGGGCATACTGGAGCTCTTTTTGCTGTTGATCCAACTGCGTGCGGAGTTTTCCCAGTTCTTCTTCCTGGATGCGAAGTCGAGATTCAAGAATTTCTTGATGTCCACGACTGCCGCAGCCTATGGTCAAAAAGGCAACGCAGAGCAAAACGCATTTGTGGAACATGGCAGTCATCCTTGACCAACTGACAAAGCAGAGACGATGAGGAACGAGCACGAAGAGCGGGTTGAAAATTACTTCGATGATGGCGTGGCTAAAGAATTCAATCCAATATGATTGCAAATCACAGGTGATAATTCAGAAATAGAAACACCCACCATGATAACCAGTGATCATGGTGGGTGTCGAGATGCATTATAATCGTGACGAGGAGATTAGGCCGGGTTGACTGGCAAGTCGAATTTCTCAAGAACTTTATCGACGATGCCGTAGGCGCGTGCTTCCTCAGCGATCATGAAGTTATCGCGATCGGTATCACGTTCGATCTCATCAATCGTGCGACCGGTATGTTTTTGCATAATCTCGTTCATGCGTCGTTTGACTTTGATGACTTCGCGGGCGTGGATTTCCAGTTCGGTGGCTGTCCCTTCCATACCAGCCAAGGGCTGGTGGATCATGATTCGGCTATTGGGGAGAGCATAGCGTTTTCCGGGAGCACCGGCTGTCAGCAAGACGGCGCCCATACTGGCGGCCTGGCCGATACAGTAGGTGGCGACATCGCAGGTGATAAATTGCATTGTGTCGTAAATGGCCATTCCGGCAGAGATGGACCCGCCAGGTGAATTTATATACATGTGGACGTCGGCTTTGGGATCTTCGAATTGCAGATAAAGCAATTGGGCGACGAGGGCATTGGCCATCGTATCGTTGACCTGTGTTCCGAGGAAAATGATCCGGTCTTTCAAGAGACGGCTATAAATGTCCATGGCGCGTTCTTCGCGACCGGACTTCTCAATCACATAAGGAATCAATGTGCTCATGTTTATTCTCTTTATTCAATACTTGTCGTGTCTGTGAGTTGGAAAACGGCTGCCAAGTGGGCTGGATATTGAAGTGTCAGTGAGCGAGACCTGCGGGGAAGCAGTTGTTCGATCACGCCTTGGTCCAGTGACGAGGATAGAGGAGAGACTATTTGTTGTTTTCGGCTTCGAGTTTTTTCTTTTTGGATTGAACGACTTCATCCACGAGGCCATATTCTTTGGCATCGGTTGCGGTCAGGTAGCGATCTCGCTCGGTATCTTTGGCGATTCGTTCGATTGGTTGGCCGGTGTGATCGCGGAGAATTGTATTGAGCAACTCACGCGTTTGGATAATTTCGTTGGCCTGAATTTCAATATCAGAGACCTGTCCGCCGACTTGTCCGTAGGGTTGGTGAATCATGACTTTGGAATTCGGAAGACAGTAGCGTTTTCCTTTTGCACCACCAGCTAAAAGAATTGCACCGCCGCTGGCTGCCAGTCCGACACAGTAGGTCGCGACGGCAGGTTCGAGGAATTGCATGGTGTCGTAAATGGCCAGAGTGGCGGTGACGGAACCACCAGGTGAATTAATATAGAGGTGGATATCCTGGTGACGATTTTCCGATTGCAGGAAAAGCATTTTCATGACAATCAGGTTGGCGCTGGCATCGTGGATGGCACCATCGAGGAAGATGATCCGGTTTTCCAGCAGGAGGTCGCCAATACCCATGTTTCGTTGACGGGTGTAACCACCCGACTGCATGCTGGGAGTCGAGGGGTGATGATTAAACAGTTCCATAATGCTTTCATCTTTCAAGAATTGTCATTGGACAGAATTTTTGAAGGTCGTCGTAGAGGTTGTGGTTGCTTGAAGAAAGTGTTGTTGACGAATCTTCATGTTCGTCGATTTCAAATGAGAACCGAATCCATGAGGATTGTGGCAGGTCATCTTATAAGGATAGGCGATGGGTTGCGTGAGGAGAAGTGTAAACGGAAGAGCAGGACCTCAGAATATTGTGGATTGGAGATGATCGGTTAAGAGTGGCAAAGTTTGTGGACTGCGCAAAAAAACAGATCCGACATCAAGTCGAATCTGTTTGCTTGGATTGATTGGAACCTGCGCCAGAGACGATAGCGAGAATTCTTCGTTGTGACTATTCGTCTTCGCCTTCGTCGTCTGATTCCTGAGCAGACCGCTGGTCGTTGACAGGAACGCAAATCATTTTGCTGATGGCTTCAACGTGATCGACTTCGACGGGTTTAGCAGGAATCTCTTTGAATTTGGCCTGATCGAGAATCAGATCGACGGCAAGTCGCTCGCGAATCTGGGCACTCAAGTTTTCGATCATGCCGTTTTTAATCAAGCGAGCGCGAACTTGTCGAGGAGATTCCCCACGCTGATATGCCATGATGGTAATTTCGCGATCGAGGTCTTCTGCAGAGGCTTCGAGATTTTCTTGAGTGGCAATTTTGTCGAGAATGAAGTTTTGTTTGAGGGCCTGACGAGTGATGGTGAGGCTGCGTTGACGAATCTGGTTTTCACGAGCGGCGATTTCTTTTTGAGAATAGCCGGACTGGCTCATCTCAAGGACTTCACGTCGCAGTGCATTTTCCATCTGGCTGCGAACAAGACCTTCGGGAAGATCCCATGTGGCAGATTCAGTGAGTTTTTCAAGGACCTGATCGCGTGTCGACTGACGTTGCTCGTATGCGACTTGTCGCTCAAGCATTTCACGAATTTTCCCTTTGATTTCTTCGACGCTTGTGACGTTGTAGCGATCGAGAAAGTCTTCATCGAGTTCGCTGAGTTGAGTGCGTTTGACATCAAGGACCGTCAGGACGGCTTTCACATTTTCGCCACGCATTTCAATGACGTCTGATTCACTGGAAATCATAATCGTTGTTTCGCGGGTATCGTCGGCTTTGGCACCTGTCATCAGTTGCTCAAAGCCCTCAAGTTCAGCATCCTGAAAGCGAACGACTGGTCGCAGTCGCATGGTGACTTCAGACATTTCACGAATGAGTTTTTCGCCGAAATAGAATTTGGCATCGACGACAACATAGTCACCGGCTTGTGCAGGTTCATCGATGGGCTGGAGTGAACCATGTTGTTCGCGGATCCGTTCGAGGTAGGAATTGATTTCTTCCTCGGTAATTTCACGAACGGTTTTTTCAATCTCAAGACCTTTATAGTCGAGAAGTTCAAACGTCGGGCGAACCTCGACATCGAACTCATATTCCATGTCGCCTTGTTCGGGCAGATCGAGGTTTTCGATATCCAGCGTCGGTTCGCTGATGGCATCAATTTTGTTGTCGTTGAGGACTTGGTCGAGACTCTGAACGAGAAGATCGTGTTTGAGTTGGCTGGCGATCTCTTTTTCAAATCGCTTTTCGATCAGCTTTGTGGGGACTTTGCCCGCGCGAAAGCCTGGCAGCTCTGCTTTTGAGGAATAGTTATCGATGGTACGTTCACGAAAAGTCTGGATTTCACTGGCATCAATAATGACAGTGACGTGTTGTTTGCAGGGACCAACCTGATCGATGTTGACTTTCAGGTTCAGTTTGTCGGCAGTTTGTTCGGATCCATCAACGGCATCTTCCAACGCGACAGATTGTTCTTGACTCATATTGGGTTCCAGTTTCAGCAATAATCAGACGGTAAAGGGCTATCAAGGTTTGTGTGGTCAAACGACTATTGAGTGGCATTTTCAAAGCAGTGATCTCGGGCAATCACTACTTTGATTGATCCATCAAAGCGAGAATTACACCAGTTAAAAGTGAAATTGACAGGCAAAATGAATTTTTAGTCAAACGGTATTATAAGCAAGTCCCCTTTGGCTGTCGACGAATACGGGGGGGCTTTGTGAGGGAGCGACACGATTATTAGTACGCGTTGCGCGTAGCTGTGGCGGGGTTTGGTCGTTTTAATTTCTTTGTTTCCCACTTTGCGCGCCGCCAGTACCTGCTACGGCTAAGCGCAGTATGCTCTGGATGGAGTGTTCGTTGGATGATTAGCGATTCGTGCTGTTGACGCTGATCCGTAGCCTACTGAGTTGATTCAAAGGGATGTGATGAGCTTGATGCGTTGGGGGGGCATCAAAGACGATGTTGATGGCTGGCGATGAATTGAACGAAAAGTTTTCCCACAATGAGCCATCATCTTTTTGTTATGGCAGGTCAAGTGGAAATATAGCAGGTTAAAGCTGGACCTTTGGGGAACTCATCAGAGAGATGAGGAAGTTGATAGCGGATGCAATATCACACGACATGAAAGCTGGATCGTCACAGGAGAGCGAAGGCCTGCATTTGTGGTCGAGAACGGAACTCTCGCCAAACGAGAAGCGAAGCATGCTTCAAAAAAAGAGCGGGTGAACGGACTCGAACCGTCGACAATCACGTTGGCAACGTGATGCTCTACCAACTGAGCTACACCCGCTTGGATTGCGTCAACAAGACTGCAGACGCAACATTGAATTCGTATTATGACAGATAGTTTTTTGGCGTCAACATTCTTCGATAATTTTTCGACTCTCTTTGTCATGGAAAAATATCTGGCTGTGGTCTGCTCATGTGTGAGGCGATTTTTCAGTCCTGGCCCGATGAGTTTTTTGAAATCGGAGGTTCCGATCGTGGTCTGGCGATGATCTTTTCACATGGTATTACGCGTGTTGATAAGACTCCACATGATGCTTTTTAGTTCGCATCATGTGTTAAGTGCGGTTGTGGGCGTGTCTTGCGGAAAATTGTGTCATGTTCTTCTGGTTTCCCCGTCGTTTTTTGGCATCACGAGGTTTGTGGGGTGTGGGGGGTGGTGGGTTGGATTTTGTATTAT
>JBGSVC010000398.1:0-3540 GCA_041753175.1 Planctomycetaceae bacterium | reverse complement strand
AGTGGCTGTTTTCCTGCGCGAACGAATTCGTAGACATAGGTGTTCGCCCCTTCGCCTGCCTTTCTATCGATCTCTTGGCTGAAGTTGATGCTGTTGTCGACATGCACAGACGTCGGATACCCCAGGCCGAGTGCGTACTTGGGGATATCGAGGGTATGGCAACCAATATCGCCAAGTCCCCCGAGACCGTAGGTCCAATGCCAGCGCCAGCCGTGCGGGACAAGCTTCTTGTTATAATCCCCCACGGGTGAAGGGCCGGACCAAAGATCCCAGTCCAGTGTTTTGGGAATAGGTTCAGCAGGGAGTGGATTCTTCGCATTTTCGTTGTTGGGGGTCGATCGATTCGTCCAGGCGTGAACCTCTTGAATCTCCCCAATCAACCCCGCTTCATACCATTCCCGAATCAGTTTCATTCCCTCGAAGGTATGTCCCTGGTTTCCCATCACCGTTTGCACATTAAACTTGTGAGCAGCCTGTTGTAGCGTGCGGGCCTGCCACAAATCGTGTGTCAGAGGCTTTTGAGTATGTACTGCCAAGCCTCGTTCCATTGCCGCGTAGGTCGCGGCAAAGTGAGTGTGATCTGGAGTGCTGATAATGACGGCGTCTAATTCATTTTGATGCTTGTCCAACAGCTTCCTGAAATCTTTGTATTTTTGCGCGTCCGGAAACGTCTTATAGGCAATCTCTCCAGCGACATCATCGACATCAGCAATCGCGACGACGTTGTGTTTCTTGCAGTCCGCGAAGGCAGTCTTGGCAATGCCACCCCCGCCGATCAGTGCGATGTTGATTTTGGAGTTCGGAGCGAGTCCGGCTTTTCCGATTGAGACCTGAGGGAGAGCCATCGCCGACCCGGTCACAACTGCTGTCTTCAGGAGACTTCGACGAGATAGATAGTTCATGAGCGTTTATTTTTCCTTGCAATAGATAAGTTTGATCTGAACACGAAATAAAACCGATTTCAGTTTGTGTAGACTTGGATGATCGAATTTCAAAGATCAGGTGCCGTCAGAATCAGTTGATGGGGACAACGAGTCGATTCGGCCTGCTGAACTTTGACGGCCAGCCTGATCTTACCAGCGGGAAGCTCTATTTCTGCTAAATGACTGCGTTGATGATGGGGCGTCAGTTCTATGACCGTCGTGACATCGTTGACGAAAATCGTGGCGGTACCCGGTGCGTTCTTATCGTCTTCGAAAATGATTTCGAGACGATATTGTCCCGGTGTTTTGTTGTCTAAAAGCCAGAATCCGTTCGATCTTACCGCCCAGGATTCTCCCTCGGAATGACGCCAGTCCTGACGAGTCAGAACGGTTTGTGTTTCATGCGGGGTGCCAATAATGATTCGGGGCGGGGCATAATTGTCCTCCCTCGTCGAGCTGACATCTGCAAACCATTGCTCGTAAGCCAGCTGCAAACGATCTACGACTTCGGGATATTCAGACGCTAGATTATGCTGCTGGGTCGGGTCGGCCTGGAGGTTATATAGTTCCAGCGACACCGGTCCATTGTATGACTCTTGGCCGAAGCCACTAGGATGAACGAGCTTCCAAGGGGCTTCATGGATCGCGAAGTGGTGGTAAAGCCGAGGAGTGTCACCTCTGTGAGACTGAAAAACCAATTGACGGCGAGGCGACTCGGGCGACTCCTGCGTCAGCAACCGAAGAAAACTACGCCCGTCTATCTTCAGCAACGAAGGCAAATTTAGCTCACATGCTTCCAGGATTGTGGGCAAAACGTCGATGTGAGCACACATCTGATCAGATTCGGTTCCGTCTTTGACAGACGCTGGCCAATGAAAAATGAGTGGTGATCGAATCCCTCCGTCATCGACCTCAGTCTTCATCCCTCGCATTTCACCCACATATCGACGTGTGTTGGGTCCATTATCGTTCAGATAGATTACGATCGTGTTTTCGACTAAGCCTAACGCTTCGAGTTTCGCGAATAACCTGCCAACGTTCTGGTCGATATTGGTGATCATCGCCGCAATCCGCGCCAGTTTGTCAAATTCTTCGGCACGTTTTTTGGGAGCCAGTTCGCTAACCATGATCGGCGAGAAGTCAATCTTCTTGTACTCTTCCAACAACTCCAAGGGGACGTCGTCGAAAGGTCCGTGTGGTGCGTTCGTGGAGATATAGGCGAAAAAGTTTTGCTCCGATTGAGCGTTTCTGGCAATGAAGTCCAAAGCGGCATTAAAGAAAATGTCGGTACAGAAGCCCTCCTTCTTCACCTCCACGCCGTTCTGGATAAGTGTCGGATCTGTGTATTTACCCTCGGCACCGATCGGATCAGAGGGTTGGCCAATTCCGCCGCCACGATGAATCAAACTTTCTTGAAATCCCTGATCCATGGCGCGCATTGGGTAGTTATCACCCAGGTGCCATTTGCCGAAGATGCCGGTCTGGTAGCCTGCATCCCGCAGAAGCTCAGCCAGCGTAACTTCGTCGGGATCCATCATCGCGCGTCCGAGCCAGGTGTCGACACAGCGAGTGCGATAGTTGTAACGCCCTGTCATTAAACTGGCCCGCGTCGGTGCGCAGACCGGACTGACATAGAAGTTACTCAGTAGACCCCCACGGGAACGCATCGCGTCGAGGGCGGGGGTTCGAATGATTCCATTGCCCATAAAGCCATAGTCGCCAACGCCCTGATCATCACTCATGATCAGGATCACATTAGGACGATCTTTGGCATCCGCAATTCCGATACTCAATGAAATGAGTATCAGTAGACCAGAAGCGCGCACTAATTCTGGCCTGATCTTCATGAATACAAACTTGCACAAATAAAACACGAACACCTACTTCACATTCCATCAACTAAAAAACGCTTCCCTGCCAACCGTCGACAGGCAGAATTGATCTCACTCTCTGATGATGCTGACGTTGAATTCATTCATCTGGCCGGGAAGGACCTCAAATTCAAACTCGCGGAATCGTTCCGGTACGGTCTCGATACCTTCTCCAGAATCCGGATTCGGATATTCCATCCGAGTAACAGTCACTCGATGAACGCCGATCGGAGCCCCGGAGTCAGACATTGTATAATGAACGGTGTAACGCCCATCTGAGCCCGTCTTGCCAACACCCGGTCGGCCTCCTCCTTCCGGGCGAAAAGTCAAAGAAACACCTTCATAAGGCTTTCCATCCAGCGTCACGATTCCCGAGACCTCTGCCAGATTTGAGTCCTTACCCCAACATCCCACCAGGGTCAAGGCCAGCAGAACAACAACGAAAACTCGTAAGAATGAGTAAATTGTCATGATTTTCCTGATATTGAATTCGATTGAACATGAAACACATCAGGTCTAGAAACTACCGATGACATTCCCATCCGTTCGATTCAACAGGTTTTCAAAGACAGTGTTGTCGCTAACCGTGTTATCCGGCGTGTGCTGAATTGTCTCAGAAATAAACACGACAGCTCCATCGGCCAGGACAAACTGTGCTCCACCCTGATGCAGGCTAGAAAAGCCGACAGCACAATTCGCGTTCCGAATCGTCGCGGCCACGGAATTGATTTCCACTCTTCCGTTAC
>JBGSVC010000397.1:0-5665 GCA_041753175.1 Planctomycetaceae bacterium | reverse complement strand
TGGGCATCATGATATCCAGGATGATCAGATCGGGCATGAAACTCTCGACTTTCGCGAGCGTCTCCTTACCATCGTGTGCCATTTCAATCTGCTGACCCTCACCAGAAAGATATGCATCAATCAGTTCGCAGTTTTGATGATTATCATCAGCGATGAGAATTTTACCAGGCGCGACATTTTCATCACTCGGCATGACAACACCACTTGAATTATGAAGAGAAAACGATCCAGAAAAACAACTGACAAGATGAAGATGATCGACTGCATATTGCGGCTATCAACTCCCATCGATCGTATTGCATCATAACTGACGCAAGGGATTTGAAAACCGAGAGGTGAAGAAAAGTGGGGAGAAGAGAGTGCATAGGTGTCGTGGGGAGTGAGTTGATTAGAGAGGGTCTGCAAGTCCCAGGTCTTCATAAAGAGCCGTGAGCAGGTCTCGAAAGCGACGTTGGTGTTGCCCCTCCCCTGCCCTGCCATTTGATAAAACGACCAGAGCCAGTTGAGCTTGAGGATCTGCATAACCTATGGCGCATTGCGACCCACCATGGCCAAAACTCCGGCTGGAGGCATGTCGACCGAAGCCATACGGAACTGTCTGAGCCCCATATTGATTGGAATCCAGAATGAATCCCAGACCATAATCGACGATGTGTTGGAGCGTCTCGTCGAAGGTGTTGTGTCGATGTCGGCTGAGCATGTTCTGGAGGGTGGATGTGGAAATGATGCCGTCGTGCTGATTGCTGAGAATTTCGAGCAAATGTTGGTAGAACCTGCACAAATCCAGGGCAGGCCCTCGAAACGACGATCCGGGGATGATTTGCCCGGTTGCCAGTCGCTGAACGTAAACGCTTTCTTTGAGCTGACCACCCACCCGGTCGTAAAGCGGGGAAAAATCAACGTCTCGTCCATTGCCTCGCAGCGTGGTGCTCGTCATGGAAAGTGGAGTCAGAATTTCTGTGTGGATGAACGTTTCAAATGATTGTTTAGAAAGTCGCTCAATGATTTCTGCAAGTAAAAACCAGGAGAGCGCAGGATCATACGCAGCTTTTTGGCCGAGAATCCAATCGGTATCGATAGACAGCGCACAAATTCGGGAGATGATCGATTCCCAGGGTTCTGATTCCCAGTCGATTTCCAGCCCCCCCAGATCTGCGGTGTGAGTCAGAAGATGAGTGAGCGTGATAGAATCTTTGTTTCCATGGGCAAACTCAGGAAGGAATTTGGCAACGGGATCATCAAAGCCGAGGAGATGGCGGTCGTGGAGTATGGCGATGCCAAGAGCGGTTAGGGGTTTGCCTGCCGACAGCCAGGGAACAATAAAATCATCCTGCATCGGTTGATGAGGCGATGCGTCCCCGATCGACCAGCACTGATACTCCCCTTTCAGACAGGCAGCGATCTGAATACCCAGGTGGAGTTGTTTCTCAATCCCCTGCTGGATGAGTGCAAAGGTGGTCGGTAGGGAAATCATCGGCTCTGTCATTTCTGCAAACGAATATCAACGCTGGAAAGGTGAGCAGTGAGGCCTTCCGTCTGGGCCATCAGAGCCACATCATCACGATCAGCGTAAAGTGCAGGTTGATCATAGGAGATGATGGATGAACGTTTCAAAAAGTCGTTGGCACACAATCCGTTGGCAAAGCGTGCAGTGCCACCTGTGGGAAGCACATGAGAAGGGCCTGCGACATAGTCACCCAAGGCAACGGGGGTGTAATGTCCCAGAAAGATTGCCCCTGCATTTTTGACTTTGGCTAGCATCGCTTCGGGATTGCTGGTCGAGATATGCAGGTGTTCGGTAGCCAGTTCATCCGTCAGCGCTGCGGCATGATCTTCATCTCGTGCCAAAACGAGTGCACCATACGCTTCCAGAGAGCGACGCGCCTGATCGCCACGTGAAAGTTGTTTAAGCTGGATTTGAAGTTCGGCGATGACACGTTCAACGAGTGTTTCATCCCAGGTGATGAGAACTCCGGACCCGGGGTCGTGTTCAGCTTGTGAAATCAGGTCGCTGGCGATGAAAGCGGGGTTGGCAGAGGAATCAGCCAGCACAATGACTTCGCTGGGTCCAGCGATGCTGTCGATATCGACGGTGCCGAAGACATAGCGTTTGGCAAGCGCGACAAAGAGGTTTCCTGGACCAACGATTTTGTCGACAGGCTTGATCCCCTCGACACCATAGGCCATCGCCGCGACTGCCTGCGCGCCTCCCATTCGGTAAACTTCAGTCACTCCTATTTCAGAGCACGCCGCCAGAAGTTGCGTGTTGTAACTTCCAAAAGGTGTCGGAGGAGCGACGACGACGATCTGCTGCACGCCCGCGACCTGCGCAGGAATAGCAGTCATCAAAAGCGTAGAAGGATATGCAGCCGCACCTCCGGGAACACAAATGCCGATACGGTCCATCGGGAGATAACGCAAGCGCAGATCAATGGTCCCCTTCCCTTTCTGACGGGTCATGGAAACATCTTTGGTCAGAATGGCCTGTTGAAATTCTCGAATCTGATCGGCGATGCGGCGTATTGTCTCCAGATACTCGGGAGCGGCCTGGGAATGAGCGGCTTTCAATTCTGATTCGGGAACGCGGAGCTGGTCTGGGGTGATTTCTTTGTGATCGAGTTTGCGGCTATATTCCAATAATGCAGGCATACCTGCGTGGCGGACATCGTCGCAAATTCGTTTGACGACTTGTTCGGGTGTCAGGGGTTCTCCGAAAAGCTCGATTGTTTTAAGGCGACCAGCTTCAGAGACAACATTCCCATCAGGACTGAGCTTGTCTCTGAGTTCCTGAAATGTGGAGAGGTCGTCACGGTTTCGGCAGTCGATCCTCGGAATATTGAGCGGGAGATTGGTCACGGTGTCCGACATGGGGTTCCTCAGTAACTCGACATTTCTCCCGGTTCCCGGGAAAGCGATAAACGACTAATTTAACGCAATCAGCAAAAACGATGAATTGTTAACCGTGTTTCCTCAAAGATTTCTCCTAGAATAATGCAGCGCCCGGCTTTGAATGAATGATGTCTTCGAACTGACTCCCTTTAAGACGAGTGACGACTTATGCCCGCAGACACCCCTCCCCTGCCCCGTGCTGATCTTATTGACCTCCGCAGCGACACAATGACCCGCCCAACGGCTGGCATGAGAGAAGCGATGGCGCGGGCACTTGTCGGTGACGATATGGTGAGCGAAGATCCAACCGTCAATGCACTGCAAGAGCGTGTGGCGACAATGTTTGGGAAACAGGCGGCGCTGTTTGTGCCTTCCGGGACCATGTCCAATCAAATCGCAGTCAACGTTCATACCCAACCTGGCCAGCAGATTTTGATTGATGAATTTGGACATATTGCCAACTATGAAGCGGGGGGCCCTGCATTTTTAAGCGGAGTGTCCACACGATTCGTATCAGGACACTGCGGCATGCTGGATGTCGCGTGCCTGGAAGAAGCCTGGAGTCATCCGACTGTCGGACACCCGTCGACGCGGCTGTTATGCCTGGAAAATACGACCAATATCGGAGGTGGAAAAGCCTACAGCCTGACACAATTTCAACAGGTGTGTCAGTGGGGACGAGAGAAAGAGTTGAAAATCCACCTCGATGGAGCCCGCATTTTCAATGCCACGATTGCTATGGGTTACGACGTGAAGGATCTAGCCAGTGAAGTTGACTCGATTTCCGTTTGTTTTTCCAAAGGACTGGGCTGTCCGGTAGGATCAATTCTCATCGGTGATGCAGACTTTATCGCACAAGCGAGGAAAATCCGAAAGATTTTTGGTGGAGCCATGCGTCAAGCAGGTGTCTTGGCGGCGGCAGCCATGTATGCCCTCGATCATCATCTCCTAAGACTGGAAGACGATCACCAATTAGCAAAACGACTGGCGGAGGGATTGGCCCAGATTCCCGGAATTTTGGCTTCACCGTATGACGTTGAGACAAACATTGTGTTTTTCGAAGTCGACCCGCAAATCGTTCGCGGAAAAGACTTTGTAAAACACCTGGCAGAGGTAGGAGTCATGTTTTATGACTTAGGCCCCCAACGCATTCGCGCATTAACACATTTAGATATCTCTGCTGACCAGATTGAGACTGCAATCTGTCTGATCGCCCGCCAAATGACAACATTCAGCTCAGTCGCAGTCGTCTGAGATAAGCATGCAGAATAAGATTATATTGAAGTTCAACATCGAATCTGTTTATACTCGGGTAGTAACACAGTGAAACCTGTCACCGCCATTTCAAATTCAATCGTCCAAAGACAGCGGCTTAATTGTTACGGAATTTAAGACGTGTTCTCCGAAAACGATGACACGCCGCATGAATTGTACGCCCTCTCCTTCGATTCTTGTCTGTTTATTGCGTCTTTGTGATGATTGTCTTCATCAACGATCTTCATTAGGAATCACAAGTCGATTTTTCGGATCCTGCACCTATGATGTTTCCAGAGGATCAGGAGCAACCGCAAAAGACAACTGGATCAACGCCCACTCCAGCCGAGCAACGAGAAGCGAGATTGAAACGTATCAAGCAGGAAATTGAGGCCGGGACATACGATACGGATGAAAAGTTTAACGCCGCGCTGGAAAAACTATTGGGACAAATTGCTAAAGAAGATGACAAATAACAGTGATATTTTCGGGATCACTCGTGATCCCTTTCGTGGTTAATTTTTTGAGAAATTAGGTTGCCGTGTTAGGTTCTGTTGAAGTCTCGACGACTCCCAAAGAAAAATTCAGAGAGTATCTGCTGACCAAAAAAATGCGATTAACGCGTGAGCGAGAAATCATCATTGACGAGGTTTTCTCTGACCATGAACACTTCGATGCCGAAGAAATGGTTAATCGTCTCTCCCGTCGCAAAGACAGCAACCGGGTCTCTCGGTCGACCGTTTATCGGACGCTTTCTCAGTTGGAAGAGGCCGGACTTCTCAGACGCGTTGCCCGGAATAATGATCGTGAGATCTACGAACACGATTATGGCTACCCACAACATGACCACCTGATCTGCAAAAAGTGCGGACAATTGGAAGAGTTTCACAACGAGCAGATCGCCGAGTTGATCAGGGCCGTTTCGGAGGAGAGTAATTTCCTCATGGAAGGACATCGCCTGGAAGTGTATGGGATCTGCCGTGACTGCCGACGTGCTCCCGTGCGTCGTCATCGTCGACTGGATATGGTTTGATTCGGTAGATCTGGCCGAACACGGCAAAATAAAGCTGATTATTTTTCCTGTGCCGTTTGGACGACCGGATGGGCGGGGATGGCAGGGAACGATTCCAACTCAGTTCCGTCGAGACTGAAAACACGTACCATCCCCTTCAGGTCGCCGACGAGCACACGTTTGCGGTCGTTGTCGAAGGAGACTTCAGTGCCAATAGCGTCGAGCCTGGCGATTTCCTTGAGCGCCTTGCCATTGGCATCCCAGAGCACAACTTTCAGATCTCTGCCGGTCGAAACAATTTGACCTTCAAATGTGAACTGAAGAGATGTGACGCCGTCTTTGTGAGCATTCCAGGTCTTGAGTTGCTCACCGGTATTGATGTCCCACAGCTTGATACTGCCATCCTGACTGGCGGAAGCCAGAACATTCGAATCAGCTCTCCAACTCAGATCAGTGATTGCTCCCGTATGTCCGTTGAGGGTATGGAATTCTTTTCCAGTAAATGTTTCC
>JBGSVC010000396.1:0-8605 GCA_041753175.1 Planctomycetaceae bacterium | reverse complement strand
TTGAGGACGGCTTCTGTCTGATCGGCTTCGCGTTCGCTGAGGAGTTCGCCGACGCAAAAGACCGCGACGAGGCCGGCTTCGATGACGGCTTTGATCTTCTTGTTGATGACGTCATCGGTTTCGCCGAGGACGTGACGACGTTCGGAGTGGCCGAGGATGACGTGTGAGCAGCCGACGTCTTTGAGCATGCCGACAGCGGTTTCACCGGTAAAGGCCCCTGGTTTTTCGAAGTAGCAGTTTTGGGCACCAACGTGAACTTTACTGCCCTGGAGGGCGGCTTTGATGGCTGAGAGGTAGACAAAGGGTGGGCAGACGAGGACTTCGACTTTATCCGTGCTCGCGGGAGTGGCGGCGGCGACGGCTTTGGCCAGTTCGGTGCCGGAGGCCAAGTCGGTGTTCATTTTCCAGTTACCGGCGATCAGTTTTTTACGCATGGGTTGGCTTTCTGTCAGGGTCGTGTGTTCTTGATTTGTGGGAGTCTTGTCAGTTTATTGGTGCAGACACGCTTGCCCGGGGCTGCAAACATGGCGAGGTGGCTTAAAAGTCGATTGGTTGGGGACTTGTAAGGTTGTTGGAGGGTTGCGGCTCGGACGGAGCCTCGCCCTCCCGGGGAACAGATTATTGGAAGCCATACTTGCCGGGAGCTGCAGGCATGGCGCGTATTTAACGTTATTGATCGAAATTAGACAGCGGTTGGGATGGGGATGGTTTTGCCGAGGAGTTCGGCCATCGCTCTCATCTGTTTGACAAGTTCAGCGTATTGAGGTGGAAGCAGAGCTTGTGGGCCGTCGCTTTTGGCTTTTTCGGGTTGAGAGTGAACTTCGATGTGGACGCCATCGGCACCGGCGGCAATAGCGGCCAGAGCCATGGGAGGGATGAGGTCGGGGCGACCGGTGGCGTGGCTGGGGTCGACGATGATCGGGAGGTGAGAGAGACCTTTGGCGTTGGGGACAGCGGCGAGGTCAAGCAGGTTTCGTGTGGAGGAATCGAAACTGCGGACGCCGCGTTCGCAGAGGATGACGCGTTTGTTGCCGTTGGAGAGGACGTATTCGGCAGACATGAGCAAGTCGTTGACGGTGGCGGACATGCCGCGTTTGAGGAGGACAGGTTTGCTGGTCTGGCCGACTTCGTTTAAGAGGTTGAAGTTTTGCATATTGCGGGCACCGATCTGGAACATGTCGGCATATTTGTTGACGAGTTCGACCTGTCGGGGGTCCATGACTTCGGTGACGACAGGCATATTGAGTGAGTGGCCGACGTCGCGGAGGATGCGGAGGCCTTCTTCGCCCATGCCCTGGAAACTGTAGGGGCTGGTACGTGGCTTGAAGGCACCGCCACGCAGGACGTTGGCCCCGGCATCGCGGACTGCGACGGCGATTTCGCGGAGGATGTCTTCACCTTCGATGGCACAAGGGCCTGCGATCATCATGAGGTTGCCGCCGCCGATTTTGACGCCGTAGCCGAGGTCGAAGATGGAGTCTTCCCGGGTGAATTCGCGGGAGGCAAGTTTATAGGGTTTGAGCACGGAGATCACATTTTCCACGCCGGGGATGGCTCGCAGGGGTTCTTCACGCAGCAGGTCTTCATCGCCGATGACGCCGACGACGGTTCGTTTCTCTCCTCGAGAGACCTCGGAACGGAAGCCAAGTTCGGTAATTTTTTCGACGATATGTTGGAGTTGCACATCAGTGGTGTCGGGCTTGAGCACAATAATCACGCGACGGTCTTTCTGAGAACGACGAAAGATCAGCACGCGTATGACTGAAAACACGGAGTGGTGTGTTGTCAAAGAGCGTGATGATCAGGCGTTACGGTCATTTTGGAAAAGCATGATTATGAAGATTTGGTTGTCTGGCTGCAAGTTCATGGTGTGAGGAAATGGTGAAAGGTGAAAATGCGGAGGCGGTGGATGCAGATTCGTCTATTCGAATGAGGGAATTTTGGACTAAAATATGTTGGTTTTGGACGAATGTTTATCTGTGTCGTGCATGGAGGATAGGAAATGGTTCGCTTATTGATGTTGGCTGTGGTTTGTGGGATGGGTGGACTGAGTGGGGAGATGGTCTGGGGGCAAAGTGTTGAGCCTCGGGCGATAATGACGGAACAAGAGGCGTTGACGATGAGACTGTTAGGACACAGTGCCGTTGTTTATCCGATGGCTGATATTTTTCGATATATAAAGATTTTTGATTCGAATGCTGTGGCCATAGATAAGATAGATGCGCAGGCGTTGAAATTGTGTTTAACACAGCGATTTCCTGATGAAAACTTTGCCATGACTGCAACGCAATCAAGCTATATCAATAAAAGCGAGAGGCAGTTTTCTCTGACTTTGAGAGCAAGTGACCAGGAACATAAAGCGCTTGAGTTGGCTTTAGGAAATGTCCGGCGTGCGATTGATCGTAGTCAAGTGTGTCTGGAGGTTCGCATGATGACCGGACCGTTGTCGGCTTTGAAGGCTGCATCGGTAGGTTTTGATGAAGTTTTATCGACAGGAGGTGGTCATGGTGAACCTGCCAATTCGAAGTGGATTCACGGGTACCCTGTGGCGTTGTAGAAATGAAAGAGCATGCCGTCAACGCGTTCGTCGAAGCCATCCAGCAATCACCTCAGGCGAACATCGTGTTTGCTCCCAAAGTGACACTCTTTCTGGGGCAAGAAGGCAAAGTTGAGAATTGGTCTCGTCGACCGTTTGTGATGGGGCTAAAACCACAAAAAGAGGGTGACGAAACGGACGTGGTGACGCACCTTGAGTCGTTCGGCTGTGGAGAAAAAATCCAATTAAAGGTTGATCTGGCAGGCGATGGCCAACTCTCGATCAAGGGAGAGTTTTTCACGGGCGCTGTTGAGCAGGTGGAGGTGACGTCGATTGACTTGAAAATGAGTGATGGTCAACTGGCGGCTTTTAATGTGCAATGTCCTGAGTATGTGTCGACGTCAGTTGAATTTGACAGAACTTTGCAAGCGGGGAATTCGTTGTTATTGGTGAACTTAAAGCCGCTGCCTGAACGTGAGGAGAAGATCAGTTTGGCACAGAGGGTGACGGGATCAGAGAAGAAATCCAGTGCTGAGCGAGTCTACCAGATGCTGATGGTGACTCCGCGGATGATGAAGGTGGAGGAGGAGAGCGAAACACTGCAATGAATGGGGTTAAACGAGTATCACACGACCTTTACGCTTTCAAAAGAGGGTGATGAACAGATCGTGATCGAGTTTTGATGGTGGGGACGAAGGCTCCTCATTTCAACAGTTATTGTGTACGCTGAAAGCCGACTTCTGGAATGACTCCATAAGTCGGCTTTTTCGTTTGTCCCTGGGGCAAGGATCTCACGATGGCGTTTCGATGTGCTTTTATGATCTGTCTTTGGCTGGTCGCTTGCTTGCTTGCGACAAGACTGGAAGCACAGATCGATTTTGAACTCCCGCCGATCCATTACGAAAGTCAACCTGTTCTTGATGATGTTTCGAAGCTGAAGGCCAATCTGGAAGCAGGTCGCGCGTCGTTGACGTGGCGAGAAGAACATGGCTATCTGAAAGATTTGCTGGAGGCTTTGGAGATTTCGGTTGACAGTCAAACGCTGGTTTTTTCCAAGACCAGTTTGCAACTGACTAAAATCGATCCCGATCATCCACGAGCATTATACTTTAATGACAATGTTTATATCGGGTGGGTGCAGTGTGGGGATGTGATTGAGATCGGAGCCGTTGATCCGCAGCAGGGGGCCATTTTTTATACGCTCGACCAGACAGACAAACAGTCTCCCCGGATCGAACGGATCTCAGATCAATGCCTCTCCTGCCACGGGGATACACGGACGCAGCGGGTGCCGGGGTTTTTAGTGAGGTCGGTGTTTCCCCGGGAAAATGGTCATCCTGACCTGCGTTTCGGGTCGACGACGACCAGCCCGACGACGCCTTTCGAGAAGCGTTTTGGAGGCTGGTATGTGACCGGAACTCATGGCCAGATGCGTCACCGGGGGAATCAGATCATCAAGCCGGAGGTGTCTGTGACTGATGAACTCTCCGAGGTTCTCGATCAGGAGCCGGGGGCAAATTGTGTCGATCTGTCGCCGCGACTGTCGGTAGAGACGTATTTGTCGGGGCAAAGCGATTTGATTGCGTTGATGGTGCTTGAGCATCAATCGCAGATGCATAATCTGATAACTTTGGCCAACTACGAAACCCGCAGAGCGTTGTTTCAAAATGAAGAGATGAACCGCGTGTTGGAACGCGGCGACGACTTTATCAGCGAAACCACGCAACATCGGATTGAAAGTGTTGCCGAGCAGTTGGTGGATGGGCTACTTTTTGCAGGAGAGTTTCCGTTGACCAGTCCGATTGCGGGGACGTCTGGTTTTACAGAGCGATTTTCAAAATTGGGTCCGTTTGATGCGCGCGGGCGATCGCTGCGCCAGTTCAATTTGCAGACGCGGCTGTTTGAATATCCGTGTAGTTTTTTGATTGACTCGGATCAATTTAACGAGTTGCCAGACGAGGTGTTGGTGGTTGTCGTTGAGAAACTTCGAGAGCGATTGTGTGCAGGCGCTGCGGCGCACGCTGGTGAAACAAATTCCTCAAAGATCGCTGTCTGGGAAATTCTGGAACAGACGTGGCCGAAGCTGAAGTCGTTGACTATCAGGCCATAATGTCCAGACAAACGATACATATTCCGTACCATTGGTTCCAAGGACAGGATTCAAAATATCTTTGAGTATGGTTGTCAAATTGCGCTGGCAAAATAGCATGGTGGCTGATATGTTGTTTCGATGATGTTATTGTCCGTCAATGCTTAGACAATCCTTTTCATATCTATATTCAAAGGGCGGCCCGATGAAAAAACGTGGATTTACATTGATCGAGTTGCTGGTGGTGATCGCGATCATCGCGACTCTTGTGGCCATTTTGTTGCCGGCAGTCCAGCAGGCACGTGAAGCGGCTCGACGCTCTTCGTGCAAAAACAATTTGAAGCAATTGGGCTTGGGACTGCACAACTATCACGACACATATAATGTATTTCCGCCAGGATTTATTGTGCAGGCTCAACAAGGAGGGGCAAACACGATGCCTCCCGGGTTTGATATCAATATCGGGATTTCCCATTCGGATGGTAGTGGTCGTGTGGATAGTTACTGGGCATGGGGAGCGATGATTCTACCGCAAATTGAGCAGGGAGCCTTGTATGACACACTCCGCGTGGGGAGCGTGATGCTTTCCGATGCATTGACAAATCCCAATACACTCTTGCAGGCCCAACAGAAAATCGCCATTTTCTCGTGCCCATCTGATCAGGTGGAAGAAGGAAATGCTGCTGGATACTTGATGCATGACAATACTGGAACTGACGTGACAGGAACACAGACAGCAAGTTATGTCGGCAATAATGGCAGCGGAATTATGTGGGTGCCAGCCGGTAAGGTGCCGTGGGTGCCCGGTGGCGCTGCACCGGCACACAAAGCCAACGATGTCGGCGATACCTGTAACGGAATGTTCCGTGCGGATGCCTCGTTTCGTATGGCCGAATTTACTGATGGTTTGAGTAACACGATTGCCGTCGGCGAACGAGCACGCTTCATTCGCAGTCCGACAGCAGGATTGGCCAATTGTGGAGGCGCCAATGTCTTGGGTATCAGTGCAAGCGGAGGAAATGCTGGTTTCAGAGGGGATGATACCTTAAATTGGGGTGCTGCTTCGCAGGTTCTGGCGAATGGACGCTGGTTTTTCAACAGTGACGCCAACTTTTCCTGTGGCCGGGGATTCTCCAGCTTGCATCAAGGGGGAGCGCAGTTTCTGATGGGAGATGGCGCAGTGCGATTTGTCTCTGAAAATATCAGTCATTCGCCTTATGGAGCCAACGCCGCTCCTGCCAATCAGGCCATTGGTCACGACAATACTGTGTTTGAAAACCTGTTGAGTCGAAACGACGGACTGACGATCGGCGAGTTTTAATCACGAGCGTTCCTTGTGGCGATCTTTTCACATTTGAAGTTTTGAGAAGGTGGATCTTCGATGCGGACTATGATTTCGTTGCTCGTTGTTTCAATGGTCTTTGTTGGTTGTGCGGGCAGCGACGGTCCTCCTCTGGGAGAAGTTTCAGGGGTGGTGACCTTGGATGGCAAGCCGGCTTCGTTTGCTTCTCTGACGTTTATCCCGGTCGTCCCCGGACGCCAGTCGACGGCTGTGGCTAACGAGAACGGTGAATATACCCTGGATTACAGCCAGACCAAGACGGGAGCGATCGTTGGAGAGCATGGGGTCATTATTGCCACCGGCGTTCAAACACCGACCGATGGAGAATTCGTCGATGATCCGCGAAAACTGAAACCCGGCGTCAAAATCCCGGCGAAATATTCTGACAAGAGCTTAAATCAGGTGTCGGTGAAAAAAGGGAGCAACACGCTCAATTTTGAATTGACCTCTGGCTGAGTTAACTCTTTCTTCAGACTCAACATTCAAGCTGCTGACTCCTGGAGTCAGCAGCTTGTTTTATTTACGTTCCAATAGATTCTCAGTAACTTTCACGAGTTTATTCTCTAGAGTTTTTGCCTGCTTCTCAAAGTTCCATGAGTAAATCAATTTGGGAGCGTGGTTTTCGAAGACCCAGTAGGGTTCGCCGACGGCGGTTGTTTCCTGTTTGAGATGCGTTCGCTGGTCGGCTTTGCGGTCTTGTTTTGTCAGCATGAAGATATCGGTGAGGACATCGGGGTTACTGCCGTAGTAGCTGTGTCCCATGAGGCCCAGTTCAATCGTGGAGCAGTCGATGGTTTCGACCCCTTCGACGACCACAGGCGGGCTGGCATCCCCTGCCCTTTGCTCGGAGTGAAGGCTTTTCGAGGAGATCAATGCGCTGTCGCCGATGTTGGTATACAGGGTGACGTGGTTGCAGACTTGCTGGCATCCGCTGATCCATTTTCTATAGTCACTCACGCCCACATCCGGGGCACACAGGACGAGATGATCGATCGGCTTGTCGTCATGCTTCGCCTTCAGTTGGTTAAGTCCCTGCATGACGATGCGATTGCCCATGCTGTGGACGACGATGTGAATGCGTGTCGTGTCCGGGACGGCGTCGATAAGGTGCGACAGGAATTGAGTGAACGGGGCGACGCATTGCTGATTGATCGGTTCATCGCTGCTGTAGTTTTTCACGCCACCTTGTGTGGGCCAGCAGTAGCTGACCAACGCGCCGTTGAAGGGCATGTCGAGGCCGAGTTGTGCGGTGCGGGCGATGGCGTTGTCGAAATCGACGTTGAAGCCATGCACGAAGATGAGCAGGTCGTGGAATTCGGAGCGGGCGATTTGGTCGTTGAGACTGCTGTTGAACTGGTCTTCGTCAAGTCGTTCGACCAGTGGGAAACTGACGAGGGGGTGGAGTTCCGGGTCGTGTTTGACGGGGATGAATCCCCATTTTTTAGTAGGGGCGGTGAGGAGAGGATCTTCGCCACGCTGGTGAGTCGGGATCGTGATATGGGCGTGGCCGTATTGAGGGAAGGTGAGTAGTTCGTTGCCGAAGTGAAGTCGATGAGGTTCAGTGGGCGTTTGGATGCCCCGGTTGGTGGCGTAGAACACATCCCAGGTTGAGTGGCTGCGGTCGGCCCAGTCGATGATGGCGGCTGGTTCAGCAAGTTCACGGTTTTCAATCGCGAAGGCCTGACGAACGAGGAGTGGTGTGTTTTCATTGACGGGAGCGCGATAACCGTCGTAGATGATCGAGATATTACTGGTTTTGAGGACGGGAGGATCAGAAACGCGACAAGACGCGACAACCAATAACGTAGAAACAAGAATCCAGTGAATCATGACAAACGCCAGAATTGAGAGGAAGATACGAAGTGAATTCGCGTTATAAACTCAACGGCTGTCAGGAGAAAGAGGATTTGCGGCGGGGGGCTGCGAGATTGGAGAATTGACAATCACAGGGTGGCGGATTGATGTTTTTGAGGACAATAAGTCAGTCGAGGTAGTTGATTTGACTTTGGATTTGGCGTTTTAGAGCGGGCGGTGACTTCGTTTGGTCACCAATTGGTGGGAAGCAGATTTTTTGCCCGGAGGAAAGCAATGTTATCAACGGCGACAGTATTGGTGATGGCGGTGGCTGATTTGGGTCAGGCGACCCAGAGTCGACCCGAGACGGCACCTGTTTTTCAGCAGTCAGGAAGCGGCGGCTTCGGTGGCATCGGCGGGGGAGGAAATTTTGGCAACGATATGTTTTCGTTGCCGGAGGGAGCAAGTGTGGCGAAGTCGAAGAACTGCGTGATCGTTATCCCGGCGGAGGGCAAAAGACTTTTTGCATACAGCATGCCCAAAGGGCGATGGTCATCGGTGGAGATGAAAGGCGACCGTTCGGAGAAAATCGTGCCGATTCTTGGCTCTGATAGTGCAGCGGTGATTAATGGACAAACCGTTTATGCGTATTCGCCCGCCGGTGGACAATGGGATCTGATCGTCGTTCGGGAGGGAGAGATCCCGAGACCTGCCGTTAGTCAGTATATTCAGATGCAAATCGGATCACAGCTTTTTCTGTTTGGAGGGGAGGCCGCACGTTGGGGAGGGGTCGACCTGAAAACGGGACAAGAGGCACCGATTAACCGCGATTGAAGTTTGAGTT
>JBGSVC010000395.1:0-5801 GCA_041753175.1 Planctomycetaceae bacterium | reverse complement strand
TATTGGTCCCATTTCTCGATGGCGTGACTTATAAATATCAAAACGATCTGAATTGGAATGATCAAGTTGGTCGAACCTATCGAGAGATCATGCAGCGACTCGTCGACTCAAACGCTGCCAGTGAAGTCATAAAAAGAGCACGAGAAGAGTATCACGCTCAAGCCCGATGGTGGTGGTTGCCGACCGAGCGCTGGCGCTTTGAGCGAATCCTGGGATATTGGTCTTCAACGATGTGGCACCGGATATGGAAGCTTCAAGCAATCTGGTCCATGAGTCGCTCTGACGTTCAGCAGTACTCCAGCCAGTACAAGTGGCTAAATGGGGATGAGAAGCAGCACTATCATGTAGAGTCGTTACAACGGCACACTCAGATCTTCTCCAGTCACGACCTGGCGAAAAAACTGCATTGGATAATTCAGCCGGATACCACTCAGGAAGATTGCGATTTAATCGCCTCTCTAAGAAACGCACAAGGCCGCATGTTGCAGGCGATCATTCAAAGGAAATACGGATTAGACGAGGAAATGACCGGTAGCGTCTCCAACTTCTTTCAGCGCGGCGAAGCCAGCGCAGGGTTCAATTTGGCGGCCATCAACTACCTCAACAACCCCGGTCTTGAGTTCTCGCAGACTGACGAGCCGGAATCAGCCGCTCATCGTTTGCAACTGACCGTCAATACTCAAATCATCGGCCATCCCGAAGCTCGTCTGGCTTTGTGGATCGCCGATCTGAAAAACCGCCCCCTCATCCCCGACTACGATGTTCTTCGCAGCTTCAACGACGAAGAGATGCTCCGAAGCGCCGTCGAAGCGTTGTGGAATGGTCAGTAAAAAAAGCAGGCGATCCAAAGACCGCCTGCTTCCATTGAATCATCAGTCGAAGAGCTTACGCCAGCAAGGCCGCAACCGGCTCATGCTCATGGCCAATCGTAAACGGCCGACCGTCAGGCGAATGGATTACGAGATCGTGTGGAATCCCTAGCACAGCTCCAATCGTCGCATTAAAGTTCCCCGGCTCAACACCGTTATCGCCCACGCCGTGGCCATCTTCATCTGACTCACCGTAGACCTGCCCGACCTTGATCCCGGCACCCGCCATCAAGCACGAGAAGACAGCCGGATGGTGATCGCGACCGGCGTTGACATTCACCACCGGTTTGCGTCCGAACTCTGTGGTCAGGACAACAAGGGTCGACTTGATAAGTCCTGTTTCCTTGAGGTCTTCCAGCAGCGTGGAGAGCGCAACATCCAGAGGCGGTGCTTTTTCCGAGATGGAGTCGTAAAGGTTATTGTGCATGTCCCAACCGCCGTAGTGGACGTTGACATATTGCACGCCGTTTTGCACAAGTCGTCGAGCCAGCAATGCCCCCTGACCAATCTGCGTTTTGCCATAGCGCTCTTTAAGAGCATCAGGCTCTTTGGAAATATCGAATGCCTGAATCTCTTCGCTTTTGAGTAGTTTGATGGCATCGGCATAGAGGGTATCGTAGTTGACGACCTGCGTGTTTTTGGCAGCGCGTGTTTTGAACTTCTTGTCGTAAACTTCCGAAAGTTTCATCCGCAGATCGAATTGTTCCTGCGAGAGATATCCGGGGGGAGTTCGATTTTCAAGGCCTGCTTCCGGGTTGCCGATCGGGATCGCAGCGTATTCGGCTCCCAGATATCCGGGAAGAGGTTGCCCCCCAATGACGACCGAAGCGGGCAGCGTGGCGACAATCTTGCCTTTGATTTTCTGTGTCCACGATGCCATATCGGGGTGACGAATCGAGGCGATTTTCTTGTAACCGGTCGCCATCAGGTAAGTGGCGTCGAAGTGATCCGCCGTTTCGGTATACATACTGCGAATGACCGCCAGTTCATTGGCTTTGGCCGCCAGGTTCGGGAGGAATTCTCCAAACTTAACGCCCGGGATCGAAGTGTCGATCGTTTTGACATCCCCTTGAATTTCCGACCCACGTTCGGGCTTGGGATCGAAGGTATCAATGTGGCTCATCGCCCCACCGACATTGATATGAATGACATGCTGGGCTTTGGCCGTCCGAGAGTTCCCCGCAGCAGCAAACGCCTGAGCCAGCGGCGAAATACTCACCCCCAGCAAAGTGGCCGCGGTCGTCTGAATCATCTGACGTCGCGAAGACAGGGGTGTAAAAAAATGAGCATCAAGATTCATAAAAACCTCTGATAAAGAGTATGTCAATGAAGGTCAACAGTGAGTTTCAGTCGTCAGTTCACTACTCAATAAACAGAAACTCGCGCGTATTTAACAACGCCCAGATCACGTTTCCATAGCCATACTTGCCGTTGGCTTTGAACTCACGCAGGCTGGCCGCTTTTTCCATATTGGTCGGGTAGCGAGACAATAACGTCAAAAAGATTTCGTCGAGTTGATCATCGACGGATTTCCTGGAAATGACATTGTTGTAAATTTCCGAGCCTTCTTCGAGCATCATGTGCGTCACCGCTCCGTTGAACATCGCGAGAAGCTGAGGGACGTTGCCATCGTTGGTCGCCGAGGCGATCGTCTGACGATCACCTTGACCGAACTGACGTAGAAAATGGTTGGCAGGAAGAGGCGAGGGCAATTCAGAGGCCCGTACCAAAGTATTGCCTTTGTATTTTGTGTCGTCCATCGCCTTTCGGGCGACCTTGTTATACTCGAGTACTTCATTCAACCGCTTGAGGATGTCATCGGATGTCTTCAAGTCACTGACATCACAAAGCTGGAAAAACTCGCGGTTCGAAGGGCGGGTATAGTTGTCGGGATTGTCGATGGTCAACGTAATCAAAGAATCCCAGACTTGCTCTGACGAGAGACGACGCAAAACCGGCCCCGGAAAATGATACGGGGCAACGGGGTCGAGGTCTTCGTAGGTCGCTTCTCGCTGATAGGTTTTTGTGTAGTACAAAATCCGCAAAAACTCTTTCTGGTCATAGTTGAGGCGTTTCAACTCCGAGACCAGATACTCCAATAATTCTGGGTTCGTGGCGACGGTGTAGTCTGTCATGTCGTCTTCGGGTTCAATCAGCCCCACACCGAAGACTCGTTTCCACAGACGGTTGGCAATCGACAATGTGAATCTTGGATTCTCTTCCGAAGTTAACCAGTCGGCGAACGCTTCACGTCGAGTCTGGCCAGGTTTGAGCGTGGGTGAATTTCCGAAGATGGCACGAGGTTTGACAACATCTTTGGGTTTGGCATCGTCGTAAGAATAGTCGTGCGGCAGGCGGATATCGTTGTTCTTCGTCGCATCCGACATCGCTTTACGATATTGTCGAGAAACAGAATTTCGCCACAATTTGCCTTCCGTCGAGAAATAATCAGTTTTGTCCCACAGCCAGCCTTCTGGTTTCGGGGCTTTCGACTCTGTCATATTTCGATTGTATGCAGTGATCTTGGTCAGTTCTGCAGGGAGTCCGCGATTGTATTTCATGCCTCCATAAAAAGCCGCCATTTCATAGAACTCTTTTTGAGTCCAACGATCGGTGGGGTGATTGTGACATTGAGCACATCCAATCCGCGTTCCCAGGAAAATCCGCACCGTATTGTTGAGGTTATCGAAGGGCATGTTTTCGTCACCCAGTTGATAACCCACGGCAGGATTGTCCAGCAAACTCCCTTCAGCGGCGATCATGTCATGAACAAATTCATTGTAGGGCTGGTTATCAGCCAGCGACTGCTTGACCCATTCTCCAAATAGACCCAGATCAGTGGCGTCTCTGCGGTCAACAATACGCAGCATGTCTGCCCAGTAATTAAAACTATGGCTGACGTACCCAGGGGAACTCAGCAATTTATCTACGGTTTCATGAACCTTGTCTTTTGAGGAATTGCGAATAAACAGGCGTGCCTGAGCAGAGGTAGGAATCGTGCCGCTGATATCCAGATAAATTCTGCGACCAAGAGTCGCATCGTCGGCCATTGGGTTCGCAGTCAGATTGTTGGCCCGCAGGTTTTTAGCAACCATCTGATCAATTGTCTCCGCTGAGGCAATCGCTGCGGCCTGCAACTGAGGATCGACCGGCACCACTTTTCGAGCCTGCCCTCGTTGACTGGTATATTGCGGAATGATCGGCTTGGGAACTGGTTTTTTAGCAGGAGCGGCTGTCGGTTTTGACGCCGTCCGCACAGGCGGGGCAGCCGAGGTAGTGGTGATCAAAGAATGGCCGAGAAATACCAGAGCAAGCAGTGGCAGCCAAAGTTTCATATAAAAACCTTTAGAGACAGGAAATAAGCCAGATGTCAGGAAATTGAATCCATCTAACCCCGAAAACAAAAAGATGACCTAAACCTCTACTAACAGAAGATTTAGAGACATCGTCCGAAGGTAGGCTCTTCATCAGCCTGAACAGAAAACTGTGCCAACATATTCTACCTCAAAGAAAATGGAAATGTTCGCTCAAAAATTCAACGAATAAAGAAATACTGAAGCGTTTTTCATTCTGGCAAATCTGGGTAGTTCAGGAAGTCCAAGTCGCTCAAATCCACCGCTGTCTACGAAACATGATCAACTGGATCACCACAATCGTCCCCATGACTCCGATGATCCCCCAGAATGTCTCTGACCGATTAGGATCAGGCGCCAATGGAACATTCATTCCATAAATCCCTGCTATGAGTGACAATGGCATCATCAGACCCGCGAAAACGGTCAGTTTTTTCGTTGCCTCAGCACTTTGCAAAGACAATGTCGTGCGGTAATTTTCTCGCACCTCACTGACCATCAGTCGCAAAATCTGCGTGATTTCCAACGCCGAAGTCATGTGATCGCGGACTCGTTCCAGACGTTTCATCGTATCTTCAGAAAGAAATTCGTATTCTTCTTCACACAACTCAATCAGGATTTCTCGCTGTGCCACGCTGTTCCGCCACAAGCTGATAATCTTGCGTCGCACCTCCGAAAGATCCTCCAGCAGGGCTTCATCTTTGTTGTAGGAAACACTGCGATCTTCGAGTTCTTCGAGCGTCTCTTCATATTGCTTGGCGAGTATCATGCTCAGATCGACCATGCGATCCAGAATTAAAAACAAAATATGGCCAATCCCGTGATGGGCGACCTGCGACGAAATCTTGGAAATCGCCTGACTGACCAGTTCGATCGCATGCAGTGGCTCCGGGTGAATCGTGATGATCATGTGGTCAAAACACAGAATCGAAAGCTGACGAGGTTGAACCTCAGCCTCTTCCAGAGTCGCAATCATGCCGTGTACCAGCAGTTGCGTGAAGAAGTCCGCACGTTCAATACGGGCCCGTTGATGGGAACGCAGCGTCTCCTCGATGGTATGACGTTCCAGATTGAAACGCTGTTCCAATTCATCGATGAGTTCTGGAGTGGGCTGCTCGATATCCACCCAATAAAAACGGGGGGAGCCCTGTTCAGTGGTCTCATCAAAGGTCGGAAGCTGAGTGGTTTTCGAACATGTGCCATCACTGCCAATAAGATACGTTTGAATCATACACGCAGACTTTTCTCAAAATGAGGGGGGATCATGGCTGCTGGAAACAGGCTCGCGCGATTATGATCTCTAATCCCCAAGGAGTTGCCTGATTGTCGTGATCTAGCGACAGGATGGCAACGTTCCCTGAAAATTGCTTGAGTATTTCTTTCGACGCCTCGTCGAACGCTCAACTGACGGGATGGAAATTGATCAGTTTCAGAAGGATGTCGTATGTTAACGGCGTGGTTGTCTTTGGCGGGTGGTTTGGTGTTGCTGGTGGCGGGGGGAGAATTTTTAGTCAGCGGAGCGTCGCGACTGGCTGCAGCCATGAAATTGTCGGCCCTTTTCATCGGGCTGACCATCGTC
>JBGSVC010000394.1:0-25620 GCA_041753175.1 Planctomycetaceae bacterium | reverse complement strand
AAGGACGCACTCGTGGACCAACCGCGCGCGTCGCCTGCTGATTCGCTGGGAAAAGAAAGCCTGCAACTACCTGGCCATGCTGCACTGCCAATTCGCCCTCACGACGTTACAGACAGCGGGGGTTCTCGGATAGGTTCTAAGCAGCAATGATGACTAAGCGGAAAGATCTCCGACACTCGATACCTACTGGCATACAGCGTTAAGAGCAACCCTCGGCTCCGAGGCTGTGTTTCGAGACTGATGATGCGAAGCTCATCCGCCTCTCCGATTATCTGTCCGCCAAATTAAAACTTAATTTTCGTTCACGCCATTCAAGGCGATAGGAATTGAACCTCTATGATGATACTGGCAAGGTGATTTATACCAACAAGTTACGAGATTTGACTTCGTTCAAGTCAGGAAATTGCCAGTGTTTGGATTGCTCCGTTTTTCATACCATTGTAACAGATAGCAGGCTGCACGAAATCGCTATAGCTTGGTCTAAAGTGCCTTCCAATATCCAGAGATCCATCCTATTGATAATCCACGAATTTGCAGAAGAGATATAACACAGCAGCAGCCGAGCCATTCTCAGGAGTGACTCTTGGCTTACCACGAAGAAACTGGTGTATCGAAACTCGTGTTACATGCGATATCACTAGCGCCCAGAGAATGACTTCGAAGCAGGCTCGATTGCTGACTTCATCTCGGCCATCGAAGTAAGTAGAAACTAGATCAATAGTTCCGACCTCGCAAACAGTTACCCGCCATTGCGTCAGATCAGTTGAGTGGTAGAAAAGCATGAAACAATTCGATGACATTGCCAGCATTCACTTGGCGATGCCGAGTGCAATAGTGCCGCTGGCCAGCTACGATATTCTGGTCAAGCCGCCATCCGTAATCTGAATCGTAACCTGTTTCACCCCCAGGTTCATTGCCGAGGGTTGTACTCACCCGGTTTGCGCAGCCCTCAGGATCCCCACAGGTTACATAACCAGCGACTATCCCAAAGGCATGGCCCGGGCTGTATTTACCGCTTGTAAAACGGTTAATTCCATTTCGAACATATTTCAGTGAGAGCGAATTTTCTGTACTTGCAATTCGCTTACACTCCATTGTCAAGTAAGTGTTATCGTTCCATGTGTAAAGTACCTTGATATCGATCAATCCCAACGGTGTTTCCAGGTCAGGATCGTCAGATTGTGACTCGCGTTCAAATCTCATTTCTGGCACTGGAACAAGACGGTTCTTTGCTTCAACCATTTTCCAACGAAGCACGTTGGAAATGGAGTCTTCATTAGTGGTTCGCGTCACTCGCGGATCGGCGGCAGTAGCTGGCCACGCATTATGCAATATGCGTAGCACGAGAAATGCAATTCCTCGCTGTGCCTTTCGGCGAATGTCGACATTCAATCGACCACTTCGGCTGGGCGCTGCCAACGCTATTCTCCCCCCCGACAGAATTCGTCGAAAATAGAGTCGGCGTCGTCGTAGGCCCTCGCTCTTGACCAGAATCGTCTTTGGGCTAACTTGACTATGATGCACCGATCATTGTCAAAGTGAACGAGCGAACGTCTGAGTTGAACAGTAGAAGTCAAGGGTGCATGCAGCAGTTCAGCAAGGCGCGAACTGATGTCGTCTTCTATCTCGGAGAGAACCCGAACGCCCCGATTACGAACTTCATCAAAGCGAATTACCACACATCGCAAATCCGAAAGACCAGAAACAATGTCGGCATTCACTGAGAACTCACTCGTCGTAAGATTGCTACGAATGAATTTCACGATCGTATCGGCATACATTCGCATTTCATCCTCTCCGGGAGGACTGACTGAGGACGAATCGCTGCCATGTCGAACGAAATCCAGGTCGAAACGCAGGGTGTCCGTGACATATTCACGTTCCCACTGAGCTAGGCCATAAAAGTCGAACATCGCTTCATCAAGCAAATTCAGGTCTGGCTTACTCTCACTCGCGAGCTTGTGTACTAGGCTCCTTATCTCCTCGCATTCGTCAGCTGACTCTACATCTCGAAATGGCAAACGATCGAGATCGTTTTGTTCGGCGATTTGCTTATCAATCCCAAATCTCGTAGCCGTCATGAAGAAGCAATACATTGCCAGCGACGAGTTCAGGTAAGCATTGACAAGATCTAGTCGCCAACCATCCTTCGGCCTCATCGGAATCCCAAAGTAAGTGCGAGAGTAGACAATGTCCTGCACCGAAATGGCTCCAACAAGCCGATCGTCTTGAAGGCTTTGTTGAACCATGAAAACTGGTGCCCGATAAATCATGGGATCACGGGCATGCTCCATCGTGTCGTATTGAAAGGATGGCAAGCCGGCCGTTGACTGGCGAAAGCGACGAATTTGAACGGCTTCAAGCATGGGTTGCCGCAGGAGCTCAGGCGGTACGGGTGTCAGTGAAGCGGTTCGTTTGAACCCTGTATGCAGCCCAGTATCCCATTTTGAGAGGACGTCGCTCAGCGAACTAAACCCGCCAAGCAACGTCCGGACAATCGCTCGATCTCGTGCCGTTCCATACGAAGCGATTCTCAAAAGATGGGGCTCATCACATACTTTTGAAAGTGGCAGGAAGTTCAGTCGTTCTAGAAACAACTCTACGATGCCATGCTTCCGAAATGTCTCACTTCGCTCTGCGGACGCAAATACCAGCTGATCTCCCTTCCTCGGCTTGCAGTTCTCTGCGATATAGATCATTGCAGGCTGTTCAGCCGACGGAAACAATTTCTTGTTGTGAAGTACCGATAGGTTGACCATAACCCGAGCACTAAGCTCTGAGAACAACTGACGCTTCGAAATTAGTGACTGTTTTTCCTGGCTGAAGAAATTCTTTGCATCGAGGATTAGACCGAGGCGCCCAGACTTGTGAAGAAAGTCTCTACTGCGCCAGATAAAGGCTTGGTCAATAGGCGAGCGAAATGGAAGTTCAATCGCGGGCTCTTGTTGTTGACAATACTCAATATGCGATCGGGAAGACACTTCAGATGTCGATCGGCCTCCCTTAGGCTTATTCCAGGGAGGATTGCCAACCACTATTGAAAACTGCTGAGAACGGAATGCTTCTTGGTCGACGAAGCCGCTAGATGTGAAGGCATCGCCAACAAAGAGATTTCGTCCTTTTAAGCTGTGGCGGAACTTCAGGTGTTGTGCAGAGCCAGGAGATGGATCAAGTTCGAAAGCAGTCAGGCAAAGACTGAATGCTGCAATCTCAATGGCAGTTGCGGAAACATCAACGCCAAAGATTTGCTGCGACAGTACGTTTCTGACAAGTGTTCGAGTCAATTTTTCACCAGCCGCAATGCGGCGGGCAACAAGTCGGCGAAATGCGTCTACCAGGAAGACACCAGAACCGCAGGCCAGATCAAGAATCTTCGCATCAGCGGGCAGCGGCTTCGAGAATAGGTGATCGTCAAAAACCTGTGAAAACACGAGCTCAACCAGATTGACTGGGGTGTAATGTGTTCCACGCGCTTTTGCCGTTGCTCGATCATCCTTGTAAATGAAGTCCTCATAGATCGAACTGATCAACTCGATGGGAATGACCTCAAAATCATACTGCCAGAAATCAAATGTTTGTTGGCCAGACCGCAGGTTCCGTCGTGTGACAATCGCTCTCGCGACATCCAGATGCTCTTTCAGATAAGAATAGCTGCCTTCTCCCTCTGAATTGGTTGGCGGAGGCGGAAACAAATCGCCATTGAAAGTCTCTCGCATTCGCTCAAAAAATATCTTAGTTTCACCGACTCGTGATAAGACCTCCCCGAAGGAAGTTGCATTCAAGTTATCAAACAGTTCTTTCGGTAGCGCTCCCCGAGCCTCGAGATAAGCCGTAAAAAGTGTTCGCAGCATCAACCGGTAAGCCTGCAACGGCTCACAATTTCGTTCAATAAGAATTGTTGATGCGACCTGCAGGTCTTTCACTAATTCTGCGTCAATACGGCTGTCTCTTGTAATACGACGACCGACATCCGTTGCCCAGAACTGACCGCTTTCAAGGCTGATCCGATCGAGTTCATAATTTCGGAGACGTTCCAGATCATCAACAGCGCATCTCAGTAGCTCCGCTGGATGCAGTTGTTCGTCATTTTCTTTTGACGGTGGAGAAAAGGCATTCAGGATACGCAGTTGAGTCGGAGTGACGACCCAGAGCATCCTCCCTAAACCGTGATTCCAGGCCGTCCGATGCCACTCGCGAATTTCTTTTGAAGTCGGCTCCGCCGCCAAGCTCTTCATATATATGCAAGGCGTGCCATTGATTTCAAAGATGTCCGTGACGCCGAGTTTGTCTCGATTCAAGACGGCGGCATATCGAAAACGCCGATCATCGAGTCCGTCACCAGTTTCCTCTGCTCGAAGAGAATCACCACGAACGAAGCCTGACTCTGGATTAGCCGTATCGTAGCCAAGTCCAGTAATAAGGTTCCTGTAATTCTCCGTATGTTCCGTCGCCACTGTGGGCCCCATTCTTTTAGGCGACTGATTTCCGACGGGGCTTTGTTTTCTGTCCTAAGGGCTTTCCTAACACCACCTCACCCTGCACCGGATTGGGTGAGTTTGATCGCATCTCTAGCAAGTGCTGTAAAATGGTCCTGGCTTGCTTGTCAGCGAGCAATCTATTCAGAGGTTCGGGTACCACACCGCTCAAATGCAGATACTCCAACTCACAACTTCTAAGAGCCTTGGCCAGCGCTGAAACGATTTGGGACGAAATTCCGTTCCCGCTACGACCTGTCTCAATTTTGGTGATGTACGAAAAACTGATCTGTGAAAGATCCGCAAGCTGACGCACAGTCAGCCCGCTTTTTTTGCGGTCTGACTTCAATCGAGCAGCAAAATCTCGCACAGATAATTTCCACGTTGGGACGAAGAAGAGGGGCAGTTCAAAGAAATTTACCAAGCGTGTGCACTAGTAGTCAACAGAAGCTGAATTCGATATGCTGCGTTGGATCGAAGTGATAATAAAGATTATGACGATCAAATTGGAGGGGCAGGGTGTTGGAATTGGCGGCTGGGCATGGTTTCACGCTGGCGGACTCGGATTGTGATTGGTTCTTCGGCCGCGATCAAAACTTGCCGTGGACGTTCTGGAGACGCTTCAATCTGCTGTGTGACTTTCAGCTCGTTGATCTGCCGTGCGAGTTCCCAGGTTGATGGGCCAGTGTCTTCCGTGGTCTGCTGCACTGTGGCGGAGAGACTGATTTTCAGCTGGTCGCGGAGTGCCAGCAGTTCAGCGAGATATTTTTCTTGGAGGAACGATTTACCAAGCCGGGACTCGTAGTCGCAAAGTTGGCTCTGTGCGATCGTCAAGTCCTGGCGGAGTTGATCGCATTCCTTCGCGTAACTGCGAGCCAGTCGTTCCAAGGCGTTCAATACGGCTCGTGGTCCCTGATGGTCGTGGGAGAGTCGAGATTTCCTGGTGATCGTGCCTCGCAGGTAGACTTCCGATGGAAACTCAGGATCGAGGATAAGCCCGAACTCCAGCCCGTGATATGTGCCGAATGAGAACGTCATGGACTGCCCGATCCATGCCGGAACCGATTCGAGCTTGCGAGTGAGCGCCGCGATCAGCTCATTGTGTTGGATCGCTCTTCCGCTAATCGTGACGAGTTCGCCGTCGTGGTGAGCGATGCGAGAACCGTCCGCTGTCAGCTTCTCCAGCCTGTCGGAATATCGTTCGATTATGTCCGGCAGGTCGCGGACGTTCCTTCTGGCGAGGAACTGCCCATCCAAATGGTTTTTCTTGAGCATGGCCAGCCGCTGCAGTTCCGCGTCCGCTTCGGCGAGTGTCAGGACAGCGGGGTTGCCGGAAGCGATGGCTTTCACTTCGGCATAACTGAGTTCCTGACCGCCGATATCTTCCGCCGTGCGGATCGCGTTATCTCCGGTGACCACCTGATTGATGAACCGGGCTTTCGTCTCCAGTGCTTGCCACATATAGGCATCGAAACTCCCCTCGGTGACATAGCGATAAATCGACACTTCTACGTTTTCGTTCCCTTGCCGCAGAATACGTCCATCTCGTTGTTCTACTTCAGCTGGTTTCCAGGGGGCGTCCAGATGGTGCAGGGCAGCCAACTGTTTCTGGACGTTGGTCCCCGTTCCCATCTTCTGCGTACTGCCCAGTAGAATGCGCACCGATCCGTCGCGGACACGTTTGAAGAGGGCCTGCTTCTTGGCATCGGACTCGGCATCTCCAATAGAGGCAATTTGCTCGCGAGGGACGCCTGCTGTGACCAGCTTGCGGATGATTTCCGCATAGGGGGAATAACCCCAGGCACTCGAGTTGACCCCCATGTCAGCGAAGATCATTTGTGTGCCGCGACTGGCAGCGGTCCGGTTGAAGATCTCCGCGACGGTTTCCACCAGCCGGTTGATCTTTGATTCCGGAAAGTCGGGAGCCGTTGCTTCAAGCATCCGGGCATCGGTCGCCAGTTTCCGGCCGTCGGTCGTGATCGCCAAAGCGTTGTCTTCCCGGGGATCGACTTTCTCGGAGCGGATGCGCTCGTAGCGTTTCACCAGTTCTTGTTGCAGGTCGTGCTGCTCATCTGACATGGGACAGGCGATGACTTCGGGTTTGTCGCCTGTCAATCTTGGGCGCGGCAGGTTTAACATCTCCGCTGTCTGGACATCGGCAAACGCCCGGAACATTTGCTGAAGTTCCGGCAGGTTCGTGAACTTTGCAAACCGCGAACGTGGCCGCAGCCCCGCTCCATCCGGCGTAATCTCCATCGAGTCGACCACTTCACCAAACGTCGCAGCCCAGGCATCAAAGTGTTCAATGCCTCGGCTTCGTAGCCCAGCCGGATCGAGGAATCGTTGGAGTGTGTACAGCTCCATCATCGTGTTGCTGATCGGCGTACCCGTGGCGAACGTCACGCCATGACCGGCATGCTGCTGGTCGAGATAGCGGGATTTCATGTAGACATCGAACGCCCGTTCGCTGCCGCCAGTCTGAATTCCCGCCACGCGGTCCATTTTGGTCGGGGTTTCCAGGTTCTTGAAGTAATGGGCCTCATCAATGAATAACTGATCGACCCCCAGTTCATCGAACACCAGACCGTCGTCTTTCTTGTCTTCCGCCAGCAGGTTCTTGAGTTTTTCCTCACGGGAAGCTTTTTGCTTTTCAATCGTCTTGATCAGGTTTCTACGATTTCCCTTCTCCGCAGCGTGTTCACAGAGCAGGTCATCATATTCGTAAATCTGTTCCCGCAGGAACTTTTCCTGATAGGTTTGGGACATGCCAATGCGCTCGAAGCTGGAGTGTGTGACGATGATCCCGTCCCATTCGCCACTGGCGATCCGGGCGGTGAGGAACTTGCGACGGTCGCGTGTCAGGTCTTCTTTGGCAGCGATCAAGAGCTTCGCGTTGGGGTACAATTGCAGGAACTCGCGCGAGAACTGTTCAAGCAGGTGGTTGGGAACCACAAACATTGGCTTCTTGATCAGGCCGGCCTGTTTCATTTTCATCCCGGTCGCTGCCATCGTGAACGTCTTGCCGGCACCGACGCAGTGAGCCAGCAGCGTGTTCCCGCCGCTCATGCCCCGCCAGACAGCGGCATCCTGATGCGGTCTGAGTTGTATGGTGTCATTCATTCCGGGATAGTCGAGATGCGAACCATCGAACAGGCGGGGACGCAGGTTGTTGTAAAGATCGTTATAGATCCGCACGAGCCGTTCGGTGCGGTCGGAATCGGTGAATACCCAGTTTCGGAACTGTTCTTTGATCCGTTTCTGTTTCTCGCGGGCAGCCAAGGTCTCCTCCTGATTGATGACCCGTTCGCCGTCGCCCAGGTTGTCGTACACCGTGGGAGACTTCATGTTGAGCGCCAGTTCCATCAGCCAAGTGCCGCTGGCCCGGAGGGTCCCATAATCAACGTTGGCCGCGACAGATTGCAGGGCGGCATATCCAGCAGCGAGTGACCAGACGGCGTCTTTTTGCAGATGGGCAATAGGAACAGCAGAACGATCGACGTTGAACAGTTCGGCGGAGAATGTCTGGACATCCTCCTCCGGTATCCAGGGAGCTCCGAGGTTGGCATCGATATCGCCAGGGAGCACATCCGGCGGCTGGACTTCTTCCAGGGCACTCACGTTGCGGAAGTACGCCATCCCCGACGCTTGCGCGGCGTTCAGTTTCTCACGCACGTTTCCGGAAAGATAGACGTCGGACGTCTGCCATTGGTGAAGCTGCGGATCATGGAAGATGAGGTCCCCCAGTTCATCAATGATCTGTGGCTCGGATTTGCCATACAGCGAAGCGATGAACTCCAGATCAATCTTTCCACGCTGGTTGAGCGAGACCAGTAGTCCCTCCTCCGCCGATTGCACCCGCGTGACGGTCGGAGTCTTGCCAACGACGTCCCGCTGCATGATGGCGGCTTTCGTGGCGTCGCCAGTGGATTCGTCATATTCCTCCAGTGAAGAGACAAGCATTGCATCCGGATCTTCTCGAAACTTGACGAGGTTCGGCATGCGACGAATGGAAGTCCCCTGCGATGTCTCGCTGAACGTGGTCTTGTTGATCGGTCCGTAGATCAGCTGAAACCGGTCATATGCTCGGTTCAGTTCCTTGCGGGCGGCGTCCCGATGATCCGGCGGCCAATCTTCGTTCTGGGACTGAAGAACCCTTCTTGCACGATCCCGCAGTCCAATCAATGCTCCCATGCGTTTGCCGACGAGTGTCCCGTCCGAGCAAAGTTTCTTTCCGCCATAGACAACCGGCACTCCTTCGCATCCTTGAGATTGATAAATCACGCGATCCTCGCCAATAAAGAAACTCCCTTCATCGATATGCCGTTCCTGCGGGGGCAGAACGAACACCGGCGGGGGCCGGGCCGCTTGTGGCGAGGGAACCATTGGCGCGAACCTGGGGAGTTGCCCGATCGCCTGCTGCAACTGCGTCGTCAGATCGCCATTACTGATGACGCTGTACCCCTTGCCGCCGTAGAGAGTGACCTTGCGGGTCCACGATCCGAGGACCATTTCCGGATGATTCAGGAAGTAACGGTTGATCGTCACGTCCGCTCCTTCAATGGATAGCGGAGCGATCCCCAACCAGTCGGGATCGACATGTTGGGCTGGTTCACCAGCAGGACGTTTGCGGAGAAATACGATATCCGTGACGACCGCAGTCCCTTCCCGCTTGAAAGCATCGGAGGGCAACCGGATCGCTCCCACGAAGTCCGCCTGCTTGGCCAGATACTCCCGGATAACTGCACTCTGTTTGTCCAATTTATAGTGCGATGTAACAAGCGCCAGCACGCCGCCGTGGTTCAGGGCATCGACCGACTTCGCAAAGAAATAATCGTGCAGCGAAAACTTCTGACCGTGATGCTCCAACTTGAGATCGGAGAACGGTACGTTCCCGATAATGGCGTCAATGCGCCCCTCCGGCAGGTTCGTGTGCTGGAAGCTCTCAATCCGGATGTCATGCTGGGGATGCAAAGCTTTTGCAATCCGACCGGAGATCGAGTCCAGCTCGATGCCGATGAACCGCTGTCCGGGCCTACCGTGAGCCAGAAAATTCCCAATTCCGCAACCGGGTTCGAGAACTGTGGCTCCTTCGGAGACACCCAGATGTGCGAGTGCCTCGTGCATCCCCTTGATCACAATCTGAGATGTGTAAAATGCATTGAATGTTGTTCGCTTGGCACTGTCGTATTCCTCCGGCGTCAGCAGCGACTTCACTTCCTCGCCAAGAGCTCGCCAGCCGTCGTCCTTGTATGCCCCTGTGGCTGGGTTCGGAAAGATCGACAGCGCCACCGCTCCGAAACCCGCGAACCGGGCCAGACGCTGCCGTTCTTCAAAGGTCGCCAGCCGCTCTTCCTGCTCAATGTTCTTCAACGCACAGATGGCAGCGATCAGATCCCGCGCCTTCCCCTTCTCACCGGAAGCAATTTCGACGGGTAGCCGGATTTTGCCATTCGTCGTGTTCTGTCCCGAGGATTGAAAACTTTCTGACGTGGTGAAGCGTTCGACGACATCACCAGCCACGGAAAATGAAGGCTTTCCGTTCTCGGTCGCTGCAGCAGGTCCTGGTAGACCTGCTACCTTTGCCGGACCGGTCAGCGGTTTCAGGAACAGGTCAAACAGTCGCTTCTGCTGTTGCGGCGGATTTTGAACGGGCGTGGGTCGTTTTGGTGGACTGTCATTGGGCTTCGGTGGAAGCAGCGACGAATTCCTGGGAGGCGTCGTCGCTTTGGTCGTGAAATCAAGCCGCAACTGCTTCTGCCGACCGGACTGTGCAACGGGTGCTGTCGGAGCAGTTGTCGATGCCTTGGGCTTTGAGGGGGACGCAGTCGTTGGAGATTCCGCAGCTGATCCGAATAACGAAAACAGCGTGGGCCGTCCCCACCAACTGCGGCTTCGGCGAGCCACGCTTAGCCTCGGCCGCTGGCCGTCACGGCTTCAGGAACATCCTGAAATGCATTCCGTCGCAGGCCAATCATCGGTCGCAGTATCATCGCGGCAATATCGTGCTGGCTGTCGATCAGCGCCCGGTGGAGCCTGTGCCGATAGAGCTGCTCGGAACCGATGAACTGACAGAGAGCGTCAGTAGTGAGGCTCATGCGGTCCTTCCTGGCGATCAGCTTTATCATGGGCTTTGAGTTCCAGCACTTGGGCATAGGCCTGCTGTGCGAGAAACGCTAATCGAAGCAAATCCTCTCCTGCGACTCTATTCGTATCCTGAAATCCGGCTTCCGTTTTGAACGTCCGGACCAAGTCCGCAACATACCACGGTCCTTTGTCACCTTCATTGCGCCACAGGACGCATTTGAGATTGCCATGACGGATCGTGGCAGCGGGTTGGGCATTGCTGGTGGGGCGAGTCTCGCTTGTAGTGGGTGGTGCTTTCTTGGCCATGTGGAATCTCCTCTGGGTTGAAAGTTCTACCCTGCCATGGTTTGCGAAACCCTGTCAACTGGAAGCAATTCCGATCGCCAACAGGCCCGTGGATAGAGTATTCTTAGTGGCGAAAAAAAAGTTGCGCGCGCGGTCAAACTGGTGTAGCGTGAAGTCGTAACAACGTGTCCACTGCGGCACAGAAATACGATGCGGATGATTTATGCTTTTTTGAACCAGAAAGGGGGCGTGGGAAAAACGACTTTGTCGATCCACACGGCCGCCGAGTTGACGCGCCGGGGTCGGAAGGTGCTATTAATCGATGCCGATCCACAGGGGAGTGCTCTCGCCTGGGCGAATTGTCGTGAGACTCCCTCCTTCAATGTGGTCGGGATGCCCAAGGCGTCCATTCACAAGGAGATTCACCTGTTGGCTGCCGATTATGACGAAATCGTGATCGACGGTCCGCCACGCATCGCGGAACTCGCCCGGTCGATCTTGTTGGCCGCGGACATTGTCGTGGTTCCCCTGCTCCCAAGTCCGCTCGATGTCTGGGCGGCGGCGGAGACGGTCGATCTGGTCCGTGAAGCTCAGTTGTACAAGCCTGATTTGAAGTGCTGCCTGGCCGTCAATCGCAAGGTCGGCATGACCGCGATTGGGCGGGATGTGCGACGGGCCATCCGTGAACTCGAAGTCCCAGTCCTGGAGACAGATATTGCCCAGCGGGTCGCGTTTGCGGAGTCGCTAGCGGCTGGTAGGACGGTCACGAGTGATCAGGATCGAAAAGGGTTCAAGGAGATCAGAAACTTTGTGGATGAACTGAGGAGCACGACATGAGCAAACGCATCAGCATGACCGCGCGGCCGAAACAGAACTTGGCTGCTGACAACTGGGTGGAAACACGGGCCGAACCGGCAGCCGCACGGACCCCCAAACCGAAACGGCTGACGATCGATATCGATCCCGATCTGCACAAGCGGCTCAAGCTGCACTGCTTTCAGCAGGATGTTCCGATTGCGGAGTTACTGCGAGAACTCATCGAACAATCGCTAAGAGCAAAGTAGCCTCTAAGTTTACGACAGACGGCCCGAACGGTGTTCTACCCGTGGGTTGTGCGGGGCAACAAACATCTTCATTTCTGCGTCACACATTCTCCCATGCGATGTGACGATGCAGACACGGAACAGGACTGCTCGCCCCTCGCATTTGTGCAGGTTCACCTGACCGTCGATGTCTTGCCTTGGCCAAGAAATGTTCAGCGTCGCACTGCGAACATGCGACAGCGAGAATCCCGCCTTGCCTATCTGGTCTCGAAACACGGACACAGATCGGCGATGGACAGTATGAAGGATTAGGCTGTTCCTGATGTGGCAATCACCAATCAGATCAATTGTCAAAGAGTTGATGTCGCTCAATTCGAGATGTGGAATCAGAAATCCAAACATCCAATAGCCATCAATATTGGAGTATCGACTGCAAAACGTTCCCAGGACGTTATGCGGTACTCCTTTCATTAAACGCGATTTCGCCATAGTGGCTCCGAAATGCCAAATCCCGCAGAAGTTCGCTGAGCCAAAACATCGGTCAATGGAGCGTACCGCTTTCCACAATACAACGTCAAAGTTGAATCATGTTTCTGAGCCATTTTGCACGGTCCCAAATTTGGGACGACGACTTCCGATACCTCTCCTCGCATTCCCTAACCACTGCGCAGATCTCTGCAATCACGAGTCGATTTTCTGTGGATCAACTTGGGACGGTCGCTCGAATCGGATTGTCGTTGGGCCGCGCAAGGGGCATGTTTGAACCGGCCTATGCACTGCATAGGAGACAAGCCTATCTGAGTTTTTCTTTTTTCCAGACCCCTCATTGACCCTCTTATGGGTCGCGCCTACGGTTCATGATCTTGCACACTCAGACACCTTGTTTTGCCTCGCGGGATGGCTCTTTGCATTGCCACCCGCATTCGTTCAGGAGGCTCTCTGCATGCTGATGGCCACACAGGGAACCAACGTCACTGCCACACGGCAATACTTTGAAAACGTCCTCACGCAAGGGGACTATTACCTCGGTCAAGAAGTTGGTGGGCGCTGGCACGGTCAGGGTGCTGAGCTACTGGGACTGGGTAAAGGCACGACAGTCACCCGAGAACAGTTCGCCTCTCTCCTCGCAGGCAAGCATCCCGAGACTGGCATCAAACTGACACAACGCAACCGGGCCGATCGTCGGCCTGGGGTGGATCTGACGTTCTCGGTGCCCAAGTCCGTCTCGCTAGCCTGGGGCATCTTGGACGATGAACGGATCGTGGAAGTCCTCCGCTCCACGGTGCAGGAGACGATGGCGCGGGATGTGGAACCGCTGATGATGCGGCGAGTCCGGGACAATGGTCGTGCCGAAACCCGGGACCGTACCCGGACCGGCAAACTGATCTATGCGGACTTCCTCCACAAGACCTCCCGGCCCGTCGACGGTAAACCAGATCCGCATTTGCACATCCATGCGTTCGTGATCAACTGGACCGAGCAGGATGGGAAACATTATGCCGGTGAGTTTGAAGAGATCATGCGGCAACGTCCCAGCCTGCAGGCGAAGTTCGAAGCGAGGCTGGCCCGCAAGCTGGTAACCGAACTCGGCTATCGCGTCGAACGGACGCAGTTCCGCCAGAGCGGTCGCCTGAAATCTGGCTGGGAGATTTCTGGGGTCACTCGGGAGACGATTGAAAAATTCAGTCGTCGCACCGGACAGGTTGAGGAATACGCCCAGCTGCACGGCGTTTCCAATGCCGCTGAAAAAGGAAAGCTCGGTAAGAAGACGCGGGAAAAGAAGGATGCTGGAACATCCATCGACCAACTCCGCCAAGAATGGCGATCGCGGCTCACCGACAAAGAGCGGGAATCCTTGGGACGGCTGGCTGGTGGAATGGACGCTCGTCAGCAGGTCAATGAACACGATCTGGCTGAGAAGTCGCTGAGGTTTGCACTCGATCATCATCTCTATCGACAATCGACAGTCGAAAGGCATCAGGTAGTCGGCACCGCCTTGGAACAGGCGGTCATGCTCACGCCCGAGCAGGTCGAACAATCGCTCGATCGGTTGGGAGCGATCCACCGAACCCGGACTGTCGAAGGGGCGGAGCGGGAACTGGTCACCACCCGAGAGGTTCTGGCTGCGGAACAGCAATTGATTGCGTTTGCCCGGGAGGGTCGCGGTACCCGCAAAGCGATCGGTGATCGAGAATACCAGTTCTCCCGGGAATGGCTCAACGATCAGCAGAAGGAGGCCGTCCGGCATGTGCTGACATCACGCGATACGGTCACGGCCATCACCGGCGGGGCTGGCACAGGCAAAACCTCACTCATGCAGGAAGCGGCAGAAGCGATCCGGGACAATGGGAAAGAGGTTTTCGTATTCGCTCCTTCCACAGGTGCGCGTGAAGTGTTGCAGGAGAAGGGTTTTGAAGGGGCCCAGACGGTGGAGTATCTGCTCCGCAACGACACCTTTCAGAACAAAATCAAAGACCAGGTGCTCTGGGTCGATGAAGCCGGTCTGCTCGATGTGCGTTCGATGAACAAACTCTTTTTGGTGGCCCAAAAGCAGAATGCCCGCATTGTTCTTTCCGGCGATACCCGACAACACGCGTCCCCGCGCCGCGGTGAAGCCCTCCGGCTATTGGAACGCGAAGCTGGTCTAAATGTCGCTCGCGTCGAAGAAATTCAACGGCAGAAAGGCCGCTATGAGGAAGCGGTTAAACTCATCAGCCGGGGGCACGAAGTTATCGATGCCGCTACTGGCAAAACAGGCTTATTGATGGGGTTCGATCTGCTTGACCGGCTGGGGAAGATCAAAGAGGTGAGTTCCGACCAGCTGCCGACGATGGCGGCGGAACAATACCTCAAATCCCGCGATCAGGGGAAATCCACGCTGGTCGTCGCTCCCACGCACAAGGAAGGCCGTGCCCTGACCGCGCAAATTCGCACTGGCCTGCGGCAGCGGGGAGTCCTTCAAGAGACTCAGCAGTCCGTCACCCAACTGGTGTCGCTCAACCTCTCCGAGGCCGAGAAGCAGGAACCGCTGACCTATGCCGGCCAGCAGGACTTGATCGTCCAGTTCCATCAGAACGTGGCGGGTGGGTTCCAACGCGGTGAACGCTGGAAAATTCATGAAGTTCACGATGGGCAAGTAGAATTGCATTCGCTCAACGGGGAACAACGCAAATCGTTGCCAGTCCAGTTTCCTGATCGGTTCGAAGTCTACCGGGAATCCGAGCTCCATCTGTCCGTCGGTGATCAGGTCCGGTTCACACTGGGTGGCACTTCCCACGATGGTCAGCGGCGAATCAGCAACGGGCGGCTGGATGAAGTGCAGGCCATTGATGCCCAGGGCCAGCTCACTCTGAAAAGCGGGCTGGTGGTCGATCGGAACTATGGGCACCTCGATCTCGGCTACGTCGTGACCAGCCACGCCAGTCAGGGGAAAGACCGACAAGTGGCCATTGCCGCGATGGGGTCCCAGTCCCTGCCCGCCATCAACGCGAAACAGTTTTACGTCACGGTCTCACGCGGCAGCGAAGAGGTGGCGATCTACGTCGATGACAAAGCCCGTATTCGTCGGGCGATCGAGCGATCCGGGGAACAGCTCTCCGCGATGGAACTGGTCGCGACGCCGAAAGTCGAACGATCGCTCGAGCCAGAACGCAGCTGGGAACAGGCACGGCCTTCCCGGTATTCAGTGCGGGAACGGTTTATTTCATGGTTCCGGGATCGTGTTCAGGAACACCGGGACCGGTCGTCGGCAAATGCTGAGCGAGACTTGGGTTTTGGACGAACGGTCGGGAGAGATTCTTCCCCGGGATTGAGCAGGAGTTAAAACATGGCACTGGCATCACGCGCATTTGCAGATCAACGGCGAGAAGAGATTTTCCGGCACCGGCCACAACCGGTGTCCCCTCAATTGGTCCCTCCTCCCGCGCCTTGGCAGTCCATCCGCAGTGGAGAAATGCCGCCGCTCATGCTACAGCTGCGGCTGCGAACCGGGGAAACGGTCAGCTACGCCTACCACGACCTGAGGGAAATCCGCGTCCGTGATGCCGGTCTGGTGCAACTGGGAATTCAAGGGCTGTCGAAGCTACGGATCACTATCGAAGGACGTCACCTCCGTGATTTGGGCGAATTGATCGGCTGCGGCCTGATCCGCTGGCTGCAGGAAACCGATGAACGAGACATCGATCTTCCCGAAATCAGCCCCTGTATCACGTCGATCGTCATGGAGATCATTAGCGGCAGATAAAGTCGTCCCAAATTTGGGACGGTGTGATCGGGTAAAACACACTCAGCGGTTGATCCGATGCTGATCATGTCTGATCTGGTCCCACACGACGGTCTGGAGCGAACCGTCCCAAATTTGGGACGACACATGTCAGCGGGGGCAGTGGGAAAAGAAGCCCCTTTGAAAATGAGAGCAGCGAGTGTGCCGGGATTGCTCGCGGCACACTCGGGCAGTTTATTCGTCGCCGACTTCTTCGACTTCCGGCTCACTGTTGCGAGACTGGATCTGTTCCTGAATCCAGGTGTGAACCTGGTCGGCCAGTTTGGCCAGGGCTAACAAGTCGTCTCGGCCGTAGCTGTGAGTGTTCTTCCAGCCGTCCGCCGTGCGATAGCCTCTCTGGAACTGAGCGTTGTAGAACGAAGTCCCCTCTTCCGTACGGTTCTCGAAGATTGCCGCTCCGATACTGCCGATGCGGATGCGGTGGATAGGTTGATTGCCTTGTGTCATGGTTTTCTCCTTGGTTGTCATGTTGTGGCTCGCTGTTGCCAGCCGTAAGCGTCCCGGGCCAGGCCCCAGTGACCAGCGTCATGGCCGACACGGATTCTTGGAGCGGGCTGGCCATTGACGCTTTCCGGTCACGGGTCTGGCACAAGCGAACGAGGCTGGCGACTTAGCGAAGGCCAGAACTGATTTGACAACGACTTGGGAGAAACCCAATCAGGCATGAACACGACTCACCGCCTTACCGTGTCGTCGTATCGCCGGGGGGATCGTATGACTTTGCCGGAAGAGCTGGACTGGAATTCTCAATCGCCTCGTCCGGAGAGATTGCACCCTTAGGATGGCGAGCGAACCTCGCAGTGACCAATGACGATGGAGGCGATATCAAAATGTGTTGATGGCCAGTGGATGGATTTGAACGGCTGCAATACTCCGGCGAAATGGTCGAGCGCGAGGTCCCTCCCCGCGCACGAAAGCGGCAAAGCGTGTCGCCGTAATGTCGTATTGTCGTGACCCCGACTTTCAGCCAGAATGCTCGGCCCATTGACGGAAGGTCGCCAGCGTTTCTTCAGCCATGCGGATCTCATCGTTCAGGAACGCTTCCCGATTGTCGGTTTCCAGCAGATTCCCGTAGGCCAGCAGTTTGGTCTCGATTTCACAGACTGTCGCATAGTCGCCAAAGTTGAGGGTTTCCGTCTGCTCGTTCGCAAAGTCTGCCGCCTTCTGGGCCAGCGAGAACAACTTTTCAGCGATGGGCAACATCTTCCCGGGTTGTCGGTCATTGATGATTGTCATGGAGTGGTCCTTTCAGAATGAGTGTCATGGATGGCAAGACTGGGAATGCTCATGGCGGCCCCGCCATTTCGTCTTCCAGGTCTCTAATTTCGGACTCATTGACTTCAAATGTCGTGAATGGTTCTCCCCAGAGATCGCCATCGGTTCGAGGATAAATGCGGAACGAGAGCCCTTCTGCTGTCCGTTCGATGACAACGTCGAACCGGCGGTCAATCTCGACGTAGATGTGGTTGGGGATCTGATCATTGATTTCGATGTTGAAGCTGGTCATGGTGTTTCCTTTTGTTGTTGGGTGCTGATTGGTTCATAGAGGCTCTCTGGTCGAGTGGATTGCACCCAATGACGCTGTTCGACATCATTGCAGATCACGATTGATCGTCTCTGTGCGTGCTCAAGATCACGGGCGGGAAAGTCGACGTCGAAAGTCAGACGATAGTGTTTCATGGTTCAGTTCCTTTCGTGGGTGGTGGGTTGGAAGATCAGGCAAGTGTCATGCAGCCCGGGGATAAAGCTCGAATCGTAGGTTTTTTTGCTGGATGTGTTCCCGTGCTGAAACCGAATGATCTCGGTCGTTGCCATCCACAGGCCTTCGCGGATGGCACGTTCGACCAGCAGATGGGAGAGCGGCTGATAGCGGCCCCGGTCGGAGAAGTTGCCGATCAGAATGGCGATCTTCCCCCGGCTCGTCAGGACTCCCTTCGAGAGCCGCAGGATCAGCTGCATTCGGTTCAGGAATGCTTCCAGCGTCGGTTGGCTCGACAAGCAGCGGGGATCGTCGTTGTAACGGATCATTTTCCAATACGGTGGATGAGCCCACACGAAATCGACTGGCTTCAATCCCGTGTAATTGTCGGGATCAGCGGCATCTTGGCCCCGCTTGATGTCCATGGAGGTGCATGGAACTCGTAGCTCCTGGCAAACATCGCGGCATGTGCCGGAGCCGCTCATCAGGTCCAGGACATTTCGAGGTTTGTAATATTCGAGCAAATCCCGAATCAGATAGCCTCCGCAATTTCCTCGGTACTGGGAGTTGCCGTAAGGCCCTCGTCGACGTTGGGAATGGATGCTGGTCAGATGCGGCACCGGGCTGGTGTTCTTCGGTGCGGCGGGTAGTTCTACGTAGCGTGTCATGTTCGTCCTCCATCAGGTGGGTTGCGTTCCCCCCTCCTCCCGCCGGGGCCAATTTCGACAACTCAAGAGGACTTGGTGCGGGCCGCCGCGCAGCGGCAACACGGCCTCTTGAATTGGCGAAGGACTCGGCCATATTGGGGAATTATGCAACCCACTGATGGGACGAATGACATTCGCTACGTCCCTCCTCCCATCGCGTGAATGCCACCAATCGTGCCCACGGAAAGACGGCATTCCGGCGATAAGACGATGTGGCGACACGATGAAGCGGGAGAGCGGAGAGGCGTAATCCCTACCGGAAAAATCGAATGGCTCGGCTCTCGGAAAGCCCTGAAGATGAGCTGGCGAATTGGCTAGAAATGGCTAACGACTGAGAGAGAACCGCAGCCTCGCACGTCGATGCGGGTCAAGCCCTGGGGTGGACTCGACGGAAGTTCGAGGGTGACGACATGGATATGCCGTTTCGACGGGAGCGGGGGACCGGCAGACGATCTCGGATTTGCGAAAGATCGTGAAGACGACGATCCGGCCATACGACGAAGCGGGGGCGTCAGCGTCGGTCGGGATCAGATTTTGACCAGAACCCGGTCCGCGTGATAGACTGGTGAGATCACAGGGAGAAGATCATCATGGCCACGCAGCAACAACTTGAATCGTTTCACCGGTTCGCTTCCGAGCAACTTCAGAAGGGAGCCGATACGCTCACCATGAGCGATCTGTTCGACCTGTGGGAACTCAAGAACAGGCCCGCCGAAGAACTCGATGAGAACGTGGCTGCCATTCAGGCGTCGATTGACGACATGTTGGCCGGTGCAGGGGGGCGTGATGCGGCGGACGTCCTGCGGGATCTTCGCGAGCAGTTGAACCAATCCACGACCCGATGAAATACCGCGTCAAATTCCTGCCTCGGGCGTAGGCTGATGTTCGCCGGATGTTGCGATACATTTCGGAGCGTTCTTCACAAGGAGCGGTCGCATGGCTGGCTGAATTAGAGCGGGCCATCCGACGATTAGAAGCAAGAGCGGAGACATTCAGCGAAGCCCTGGAGTGTGAGCACTTCAAGATTGATGTGAAGCAGCTATTGTTCAAGACGCGACGTGGACTGGTTTACCGCATGGTGTTTACGATCACCGAGGACGAAGTACGGGTGTTACGAGTTCGCGGTCCCGGGCAGGCACCGATTGATCCCCTCGAAACCGATCTTCCTACGGAAGAGTGATCTGAGCGAGCACCATTGCGGCCTATCGTAACACCAGCAATACGACGATCCGATAATCCGGAAATACGATCCACCGACAAACGACGATCTTGATTTTCGCATAAGATCATTACGAGCTCGCGGTATGGCGGATGATACGGTTCAAGAATGGGATGAAAGACGGGCCATAGACCTTGTCGAGCAGATCGGACTTTGAACGATTTGCCATCGCTGAAAGAAGCGTCCATTTCTCGCCATCACGACGAAACGCAAAATCCCAGCTGTCGGAAACGCCCGCTGATGATCGCTGCATCGTCATTCCATAAATTCGATTGGAGCTATCGTCGGGAATTGCCGTGGTGTGAAAGTCAAACTCCGCCAGGACTTCGTTAAGTGGTTGTTCGCATGGTTCCTGGTCGTTAGCAAACTCTGGAGAACCGGTGACAATCTCTTTGCAGTAATGGCGAACAAATCTCTCAGCGAAAGCATAGAACTCGGAATCTTGATCCGTCATTTTATGGCTACTCACGATCAATTTGACTGGGGAAACTGCTGGACGCTGCGCAATCTAGCGTAATCAAATTCCATTCTCATTTCCACGACGTTACGGCAACGTGGGGACACGATTCTGCGACAATGCGACCAATCGCCAGACATCATTCCAATCAGCTCCCGGTTCTAAAGGAAAGTCCTCAATAATCTGGCAGCCAGTCGAATCGAGGGCATCGCGAATCTGCTGGGCAAGGCTTCGTCCACCGTCGTCGTTGTCGAGGGCCAGTACGACATGAGAACCGGTCGGCATCTTGTGCACCGCCGAGCGGAGGCACTCCGCCTGCAGCGGGCTGATCTGACCGGCAGTGCTGAACAGCCGCTTGCCGTCTAATCCTCTGATGGCCGCATAGCTTAACAGATCGATGAACGTCTCGCAGATCACCAGCTGCTGATCATCAGGCCGGGGACGGGAGCAGGCCAGCCCTTTGATCCCGCCTGAAGCAAACCCGGTCCAGCCAGAGTTCTTGATCTCGTACCCACACAAACCTGCCTGATTGTAGTGCGGAAACAGAGCATTCCCTCGGAGATCAATCCGAATGCGATCCTCGAACTTCGGATGTTTCATGACCTGTCGAGGAATGTTTCGCTCAGTTTCCAGATAAGGATGCGTCTGGCCGATCGGCTTCGCCTGCAGCCAGCGTCCCAGCACCTGGGCGGTATCATGTTCTGACGGTTGCAGTTCGATCGGTAATGTCGGTTCACAAAGAGGAGGGGAATGACTTCCATTCAGCCACGGCCGCAACAGCTTGCGAACTTCCCCGAGTGAACACCGCTCGCGGGCCTGGACGAAGTCAATGATCGTCCCGTTGTCGCTGCCCTTGGCGTTGAAGTACATGAATTGCCCATTTTTCGTGCGGGCGACAATTAGCTTGTCTCCATTGGGATGTTTCAGCACTGCGCTGGAACGGGAACTCTGACGGCGGTCGATCACGAACCCGCGAGACGCGGCGTACTTGCACAGATCAATCTGCTTCATATTCTCCAGTTCATCCGTCCTTGACTGCATGCTGTCACGATAGCGCGATTTCCGAACGCTAGCCAAGCAGAACCGGGGCCATGGGAAAAGAAGTTGTGGATGACTGGGAGCAGGGGGACCATGGCAGTTGGCTGATGATTTCCTTTCCCACTGCCTGAACGCTCCTGTCATCGCAGATACGACTATGCGATTCATCGTGAGTACCTGGTAGGTGTTTAATCGGTGTTTAGAATCCGTGTTACGGATCGCGAATCAGGTGACAATGGTCTGATCTAATTGAGAATGTCCAGCAGGCCGGTGTGTGAACCATCGAAAGAGGGTGTGTAAACCGTCGAACGTTGGTGTCTAAACTATCGAATCCGCGAGGGCGTGTGTGATCTATCGAACCCGACAGCTCTGGTGGGTGAAGTATCGAATTTCCGCCCTCAGTGTGTGAACTATCGAATCTGGTTGACCGCACGCGCGGATCATGGTTTTCTAAGGCATGATGTCGAATCCCACCGATTCTCGATCCCCATTACTGCCCGAGCGTCATACCCAGGCGGACTTTTTCGTGGTCGATGTCTTCGATGCCACCCCCAAAGGGGACATGGCGTCCATGGAGCATCCGATCTTCAGCCTCTCGACAAAACCCGACCACCGTGTCAGGCGGTACGAACATTCCAATAAATTCATTGAAATCAAACCCTCATCTGACGGTCTGGCGACTGTTCACGATCGCGACATTCTTATCTATTGCATCTCGCATTTGATGAACGCGATCAACCAAGGAAAGTCCTATACACAGGTGATCCGCTTCAGGGCTCATGACCTGCTGAAAGCGACCAACCGCATGACCAACGGGCAGGCGTACGAGGCATTGAAATCCGCACTGGAACGTCTCTCTGGCACCCGCATCAGCACGAACATCGTGACTGGCGGCAAAGAAGAGTTTGAGACGTTCGGCATCATTGAGCGGGCACGGATTGTCCGTGAAACCCGCGACGGTCGTATGCAGGATGTTGAGGTCAAGCTCTCCGACTGGGTGTTCAACGCCATCGAGTCCAAGGAGGTACTGACGCTGCACAGAGACTATTTCCGGCTTCGTAAGCCGATCGAACGCCGGATGTATGAAATCGCCCGCAAACATTGTGGACATAAGTCTGAGTGGCGAATTTCCCTGGAACTGCTACGAAAAAAATGCGGCTCCGGCTCCACATCCAAAGAGTTCAAGCGGCTGGTGAGCAAGGTCATCGAGGATGATGCCCGCACCAGTCATATGCCCGACTACCGGGTCCGATTCGCTGCTGAGGAGGGACCGGGCCGCGAGATGATCCTGTTCGAAAACCGGGGTACCATTCCCTCTCTGACAACTCTGGAGACCGACGTCATTATTCCTCCCCTGGAACCGGACACTCACCACGCCGCACGTCTCGAAGCTCCCGGCTGGGATGTGCACCAATTGGAACGGGAGTGGCGTTCCTGGCTCACTATGTCTGGAGCCCAACCTCCCCGCAATGCTGATGCCGCATTCATCGGGTTCTGCCGCAAATGGGCCGCCCGGAGGCAGTCCGCCGCCTGATCTGTCCGGCTGCAGAATTTGGTTGCAATTCCGCAGCAATCATGGCGAAATGCGATCGAAATCATGAACACTCACGGAGGAGCATGGCGAACGAGTCCGACGCGTACACTTTTCAGGAATTTGAAACTTATCTGCACAAGATGGAGCAGGCCGGTCGTGACTGGCTACGGGAACGCCTCCCCGATGACGAGTTCATGAACCTGTATCACACCCGGTTCTACCGCTGTGTCCAGTTGATGGAGGATGACCAGGACATCCCGACCCCTGCGAATGTTGCTCAGCGAAGCGAGGAATTGCTGGAACACTTCCGCAGACTGCGGAAACTTCTGGACAGCATCGAATTCTCGATCCGCGATTACCGCAAGTACGGCTTTTCGGAGGTTGACCTCTTGCAGAAAGTCGCTGTGCTGGGGCGCTGCCTGACGGAAGTGAACTTCGAATATCGTCCGCTCAGAGGCGGTCGTCCAGATCCAGATCCACTGCCTCGTCCATCGCCTGGATGATTCCATTGTCAAGGTCGCCATCCTGGGGACATCTCTGAAACGGTTTCGTTTTCGTAGGAACTGCTCAGCCGATGTCAAAGTCTCCATCGGGAGCGCTCGCCAACTGAACTTCCTGCTTCCATACCTTGATGCGATTGTTGAACTCCTGTTCCGATTTCTGATTCCAGAGTTTGCTAACGATCGGCGAACTGTCAAATTCCGTCTGATGACATTGCCGCTGACACTCCTTCCAATCCAGTACTACCTCCTGAACTCTGTTCAATTCATCGCTGATTCGCTGTACCTCTTTGTTACCGCACAATTCCTGTAATTCTAAATCCGTCCCTGAGGCAAACAGTGCAAATTGCTTCTGGCGCGTGAGCGCATAGCATTCAGTCTCGCTCAACAGAAATCGCAAGGTGAATTTCTTACTGTCGTTCCTGGTGATCCTCACGCTTCGGAATGACCTCGCAATTTCACTGGCGCGGTAGGGGGCGAATCGTTGAATTTCCGGGATCGCAAAGAACCGAAGAAATCGAATGCGATCAACATGCTCCAGAAACCACAAGACACCGCTCCATTCCCGCCATTTGTTCTGGATGTTTGTGTAGAACAATTCCGCTTGATCATCTGTCGCATTTTCTGCGACGTAGGCCGCTGCATGGTAGTCTTTCACGGTTTTGTGAATGAAGTCACAGATTCCCGCTTCTTCGAGCATCAGATTCGTGATGCGAATGATGTCATCGACAATTTGGGCAGGAACGTCCGGCGAAAGGGAATGGCGGTCCGCGTATTCCGCCGCGATGTCTTCCACCTTTCTGATGTGGGCGGGCTGATCCCTCAGACGTTTCTGCAGAAAGTAACAGATGAGTTGGAATGCCTTTTCGAGCTGTCGAATCTGCAGTCCAGAGGAAATCTCTCGTTTGAGTCCAGACGCATCTCGATTATGCCGTCGGGCCAGCGCATCAAAAAGATCCTCGTAAAACGCCACAATGCTGCGGGGAACCTCTCGCCATTCCTCAAACCGAATGACGAGCAGGACGACGAAAATCGGGGATCTGAGCAGTTCTTGAACTTTGATGTCAGCGTCCTGAACGCGAGTAATCATGAGGTCCGCGTCATCTTTGGCGGCATAGATTCGGATGAGCGCTTCAATATCCGTAAAATTGAGGGGATGGATGGTATAAGGATGCAACCAGCTCTCGCTTAGAATGCCTGAATCGGGGCGAGCCGACACAACGATCTTGAGTTGAGGATATTTTGCATGTAAGCCTTTTACGTCGTCCAGGAAGTCTCGCCGTCGTGCGATCGACAACTCATCGAAGGCGTCGAACAACAGCGAGATCCGCCCTTGTTCCAATAGCTGCTCCAGTTCTTGCGGGGACTTGGCTAGTTCCCAGTTTTGCAGCTTCTTGAGAATCTCTTCTTTCACGGGATCAGGGCCTAGCTTGCGCAACTCAAAAAACAGGGGCAATGTTTTTGCCTGGAGAGCTTCTTGAATGGTGAGAAACCGGAGCAGGATCGATTTTCCTTGCCCGGCGGTTCCCATAATAACAGACGCTGATGGCTTCAGGTCGGACAGGGTCTCGATCTGAAAGGCGACACGTGGGGTCGGTGATTGCCGAGAAATCGACTCTTCTAAGAGCAAGGTTCGATAGTAGATGTCTCGCAACGAAGTGATCGATTCCGGATTGATCAGCGTGACAATCTTGTCAACTTCCAACAGATGATGTTGAAGACGTTCGATTTGCATCGGTGTGATATCCGCTGGCTGTGCGGCGGAAGCCGATTGTTCCCCCGACTGGTCGGCGGGCGATGCTGACGAAATAGAAACCGTGTCGGAAAGAGGCGGATCATTCTTGAAACTCCCCAGATCGGTAATGTGTTCGCAGCCGAACGCCTTCATCCAGACATAGAGGTACTCCGTATAAACCGAATCGACAACCCCGCGTTCGATGTGGCTGATCCTCGTCTTATCGATGCCGACCAGGCCACCCACCCGTTCCTGAGACATGTCGCAAACTTTCCGAAGTTCTCGGATGGCTTGACCGTTCGGCCGCATCGTCTGGGGATAGCCAGGACCAAGCATCTCGGCGAGTTCCCGTCGGATTTCCTGCTCGTTGAACATCCTGAGCGTTCCCGTTGATGCGTTTAAGATGCGTTTTTGATGACTTTATGACTAATGGCAAGGCATGTCTACTTCGCGGTTTTAGAACGATCGTTAGTAGCGTTGAATGTACGCAGCACTGGTCTGCTCCTAGTGAGCTTCGTCGCGAAGTTCTGGGCCCACATGAGCCGTGCCGCTGGCTGCCGCC
>JBGSVC010000393.1:0-10739 GCA_041753175.1 Planctomycetaceae bacterium | reverse complement strand
CGGGATCATCACCAAACAGATCGCTGGCTCCCCAACGAAGTGGAGCCGTCCCCGCGCCTGCAAACCCTCCAGGAAAGACTTCTCCCAGTTGGACGCTCATTCCCTCAAGCCGCAGCATCAACCCCGCCGGCGACATCGCCTCTCGACTCTCGACACGCCCCAGATACCAAGGCTGCCCGTCCTGATAGCTACATCGAACCCAGTCGCCCACTCCGATCTGATCTCGATCCACAAAGCGAGTGGTCAACCGAATCTCCCCCGCGCCACAGCCCCCCAGTCGATGCCATTCAAACCAGCAGCCCTCCGTGACTGACTCAGTCAGATCTCTCTTGATTGTGCTCGCATCACCTGACAACAACAGAATCTGTCTTTGATAACCCCCCATCATGACTCCTCCCCCGGCAGGCCTGTCCACAAACGAGGATCTTCCACATGAATCGTCAGGCTATAGGTAAACAAATGCGGGTTCGACAAATCCGATTCAAAGCGGACACACGTACAACCGCGATACTTGCGCGTCGATTCGTCGTTCTGATAGAAGATCAACTCAAACGTCTCCTCAGGACCATTCCCCAGACACGCCTCTCTAAACGCCGACAACTCCTCAAACATCTGGGCTTCCGACGACAACAACTCACTCCCCTGAGTTCCAACCTGTCCTTCAATCAACACATCAATGCCACGACTGGAACGACCCACAAGCTCATCCCCCGCTCGCAGCGGTACTTTGAACTGCTCAAAATCCTGACTCTCCTGCACACGCAATCGCGAAACAGGTCGAGGCAACGCATACAACACACCATCCCGATAGATCGCCGGTTGAAAAGTCAGCATTTTGTCTTATCCTCGTCGTTGACGTAATCGAAACCCCTGAAACTGCAAATCACGGACAACATCTCGCACCTGCCCCGGCTGCCGTACATTAATGGTGATATCTCCATACTGATGCACACTCCCCCCACCTGATGCAGGCATCAACTCAACCCCACCAGGACGCATCGCATTGAGTCCCTGCAAAAACCCCACACCCAGGGCGTCGACCGCATCTGACTGCAATACAAACTCGCCCCGCGAAAGCATCGCCGGCACCCGGTCCAAACCCGCCGGCCCACTCACCATCCCGCCACTGGCAAACCCTGCAACCCGTCCTCCACCTCCCGCGGCATCTCCACTGCCGGCGATACCGTTCCCTGTTGACGATACAGCCGCACTCCCGATCCCTCCTGCCCCGACACTGGCCAGCTTGGCACGGATCAGGTCCACCATGGCCGACAAGTTCTGTAACGCCGACAACGCCGGCGCGACATTCAACGTAATCGATTGCACACTCAACTCTCGAACTGCAGCAGAAATCCGCGAGAGCGCCGTCGACACCTGCTCCAACCCACGTTGCTGACTTGAGAGCCGTTCCAACGGACTCGATATGCCCCGTCCTGCATTCGACAACCCGGCAATCTGTTCTCCCAACGTTCGTAACTGACGACGCGCTTCTTCCAGCCCCCGCGTCAGTTCAGAACTATCGGCCAGGATTCTGACCGTCAACGATTCCGTAAAATTCGCCATCGCCATTTCCCTTCTTTATGAACACCATGTCCCTCATCATTTTCCCCTCACCGTGTGAGCCGCGTCGCTCGAAAGCATCCTGTTTTGTCGGTTGACAACGAAGGTTTTATTTGGGGGTTATTACGTTTTCAATCTGCTTCTAACCCGCCCGCTCCACTACCGGTCTCGTCGCGAAGTTCTTCCCTGAAAAAGAAATCAGGTTGTAATCATCTCCTTCCGACATCGTCAGCTTTTCTCGATACACTTTGGAAAACACAATCTTCTCACTCGCCTGTCCTGCTGGATCAAGCACCGTGAATTCCAATTGAAACGTTGCTTGCTCTCCAGCCGCCGACGTGCTGACCAGATTCGTTCCCGATGCAAACGTCAAAAACTCATACAACTGCAACGGATCACTCGAAAGCACCGACGTTCCCACAAGCTGTGTCCACTTCGCCGTAAACGAGAGCGACACCGATTCTTCATCCCCTACACGCAAATGGCCATTCCCAATCGAACCGCGATCCTTCACTTCAATCGTGTTCGTCCGCTCCGTCCAGCTCAAGTCTCCTTCATCGAGTATCACCACCAATCGTTGAGGCGTTGGCGATGTTCCATCCACCAACACCATCTCCGCATCCCTCAGATTCCTCACCAGATTTGTCACTGACATGGTTCCTCTTTCCTTTTCTTTACACACTATCGATCGCTATCATCGCGATCATTACTTTATGACACATCCAACTCAATCATCTGTGCCAGGCCCTCACATGTAATCACCGTGTGATCCACACCCAGCTTTGATTCATTTGACTTCTGGTCACTCATCCAGCGCGTCTGCGCTTCAAACAATTTCAGATATCCAACGACTGGCCCTCCCGTCCTCCGAAAATCCCGAATCACCAGCGTCTTGAGCGACAACACCCCCACCGCCTCATCGACAAGTTCCCGCATCACGCCAGGCTGTGTATTCCTCTGAGCGAACAGATGCAACACGACCGAAACGTCTAACAGCCGAATTCCGCCCACCCGTGCTTTTCGCTGACGACTACTCTGCACCCACAGTTCTGCCCACCGACTCTGCCGAGCATGATCGACCAGCATCCCCGGAAAATACGTCGGCACCTCTCCCGAAAACTGGCCTCTCCAGTAACTCTGCAAACTGCTCTCAATCTGCCAACTCCCCTGCATACCAATCGTCTGATTTGCATGCATCACAGCCTCATTACTCATGGTTCGATCCTCACACGAATTCTTCGTCTCAACTAGGTCGCAACGTCCCGCAACGTTCGCCTCACCATCCCCACCGGCGATTGGCGATGCGTGCCATATTCCAGATAATTGACATACTCCACACCGTTCGTCGCTTCGATCTGCGACTGCTGCAACATCTCCGTTCCAACCACGTCGCTTTCATTGGTCAACGCGCCCCCGCCACTCCCGATCATCTCAGCACTCGCCCGCCACGCCCGTTGACATCGTCCCGTATCCACTGGCGTTCGTTCGGCAATCTCCCACAAGATCTCCCGAGAAAGATCTGCCACATACTCCCGCCGTTCTTTGGGCAACGCCCGCTCATACGCTGCAAACAACTCTCCCACCGACGCACCCAGGATCTCCACGGTCAATCGCATCGCCACGCTCCCTCGTCACAACTGAGTACCATAATGGGCCCTCGTAAGAGTTTCGATGTCACTGGATAACGCAGACCCTCAAGGACAACACACAACACCTCGCCCACGCTCAAACTTGGCAAGTCAGCCCGGCATACCATCACCCGCACACGCGGATTCCACAACCGTACGCCCCCTTCAACACTCTGTTCCCGGCGTGTCACAATCCCCCGCACCTGTGTCGACGACTTTGATTGCAACACACCAAATGTTTCAGGAACCAGACTCTGATCAACCACCTGTAAGTCGAATGCTTCACCAAAATCTTTCAGCATCAACTCCCACTGGTCTTCTATGAGTTGCTCGATCATCATCTCTCACCTCTTTGCACTGTCACCGAACTTAATTCTGAAACAACGAGATCTCCCACCCCGGCAGTTCCCTCAGTTTGCTTTCGTAATACCCACGCGCTTCCAGCAGAGCCTTCAGATTTGCTGCCCGATCCACACTGAGCCCTCCCTCTCCAACCACGATCTTGCTTGCCGACAGCTTCCCATCCCGCAACAAATTCGTAATGTCCAAATCAATCTGCGACAAAATCCCATGGATCTGCGCTTCACCCAACGCCTCCCCGGCGATCTGCTCGACCGACGTCAAATCTCCTGTCGTCTCATCACTCATCACACCTCCCGCCTTACGTTATGACTGTGTCGAATACCGTTTACTTTAAGCCCCTCGCTCAACTCATCCCGCGCAACGCCGCTCCTTGCAATCGCTCATCCTGCTGACGCACCATCTCATAACCCAGCAGCCGAATCTGCTCGTCACAAGACAGCTCCCAAAACACCGATTCACGCCAGCCGAATCGCTCACAAACCCTCAACACCACATACTCCAGACTCCGTGACGCCAGCCACCAGCGCTCGATCGTCGGCGTCACGCCGGTAGAAAAAAACGGTCACGCGCACCGGGAACTTGTTCCTGACCCTGAAGCCCAAGCGCCGTGATCGTTTCGCATAACCACACCACCTCTCCCAGCGTCACCCCTGCAGTTTCCAGTTCCTCAAACAAGGCATCCGCAAACCGACACCAGTCGCCCCCTTCGCCAGGTTCAACACACTCCCATTGCCAATGGGCATTCCCGCGCAACCCCTCATACAACACCAGCATCGCCACGCGCTGGTGATAGCGCTCCACTGCTTCCATATAACCACAATCGCCTCGATCCTCCATCGGCACCGCCAGGCCTGCACCATCCTTGAGCGGCCGCCCCTCTTTGTCACGTGCTACGCGCACAGGCACCACAGGCATCACCACGCCCCGTCGCCGCAACTGGCAGGCAAATCCTAAAGGCAACGCCGAAACCGACAGCTCGACCTCTCCCCCCGCGGGCAGTTTCCACAGCACCACCGTCCGTGCCCGTCCCCCCACACGCTCCCCATGAATTTTCATCACAATACCTCTTCGAAATTAGAAAACAGATGATACCGCCATAGGGGGCCTGCGAGTCTTCGAATCGCACCATTCGTGTGCCCCCGTCATCACCATCCCCTTCTTCCTCTCCTTCTTCCGGGAGGGCGAGGCTCCGTCCGAGCCGCAACGCCCGCATTGAACTTACAGTCGCCACTCTCCCCCTCCGATCCACGACGCTGAAACACGCCTTGGATGATCCATCAATACCGAAGGAATCCATTTGGGTTCATCGACTTCTACGCCCCCCGATTCCCTGATCCTCAACCCCCATCCACCTTCGTCACATACACCGTATCCACTGCCGAAACCCCACCAAAATAGCGTGCCTTCACTCGCAAGACCACATCCCGCTCAAAGGCCGCCTGGCTCTCGCCATCCTGCAAAAATGTCTGCACAGGCCAGATTTCGGTCCACACAAACTGACGACGAAAATCTCCGAGATACCAGTCGTTGACTGCCTGACCACCTTGCTCATCAATAAACGGCGAACTCAACACGCTCAATGTCCCCGACAACGGATTGGCATAGCGCATCTGCCCATGTTCTCCGACGACATCGATCTGAGTTGCATTGACGATCGACAGCGCCGTTCCACGCAATCGCTCCGGCACGAGCAATTGTTTGGCTGGTGCGACAATCGGGCGTGACGTCCCATCCACACGATCATCCCGCACCTGAGTGGCACGATAATGCAAGACCTCCTCGACATCCTTCCAATCCGTCAGCGGCACCGCCGTATTAAAACTCGACGAAGTCGTGTTGCCCACTCCCATCCAGTTCCGCAGGCTTCCGTCCACAGCATACAAACTCGTCCCCACACCCGAAGGCCGATAGACATAGCCCCCCGTACCGGCGTCCGCATCTGTCACCGCCCGCACGATCACCCGCTCACGTTCCTGACGCAAATAATATCCCAGCGCCATCGCCCGACGATTGATCTCACCAGTCTGATCAAAGGCAATCAACTCTTCTGAAATGGATAAGATCCGCCCCTGCTTGGCCTCCAGGCTCGTCACATACTTCTCTGCAAACGTCGACTCTTCATACGGATGACCTTCATACACACTCTCCGGTCCTGCCAGCGCCCGAAAGCCCGCCATCTTCAACGACCGCGACTTCGACGGCAATACCTGAACCAACTGATCCCCAATGAAACCGGCGTCGTCTTCATAACCTTCCAAGACCTTTCTTCCAATCAGTTCTCCGGTCATCACTTGAAACAAATGACTCCTCACACCCGGATTTGATTCCAACAACAAGCCTCCTCGTCCAGTCACAGGCCCTGCTTCCTGCAATCGCGACAACCGCGGCAACACTCCACACGCCCGCGCTAAATCGTAATAACTGAAATCGTTGACACTCACCTGCTGTTCATTGAGCAACTGGCACACCTTCCGATAGAAACCTTCTGCGCCCAAAGACTCCACCAACTCCGCCAAATCCTGTCCCACCATCGTTACTTATCCTTTGTTAAAACTATGTTTCTCGATCCACACGATTCTCATCCTGACACAGATCACGTGACATACCATGTGTCCTCATCGCTCTGCCAATTCCCCAAACTCAAAACACGATGCCCATGAGTCATCACCCCCCACCCACCAACAATCTCTCTCCCCCGGGAGGGCGAGGCTCCGTCCGAGCCGCAACGCCCGCATTTCACTCACTATCGCCACCTTCCCCCTCCAAACCACAACGCTCAAACACTCCCCCGTTATGGCCATCAATACGAAAGAAGATCGATGTGGGTAGGACCTGGTTCAAAGGGCTCCTAACCTCCAACGCCAACTCACCCCAGACCCGCATTCACATTCGACGACCCCGTATGAAACGCCGAGGAAAACTGCACCCGTAACTTCGTCGCACCACTCCCGCGATATTCCACACTCCGCGCAATCCCCAGGTCACGACTCACCACGCCTTCCAACTGTCCAGACATCAACGCCGTCCCACTGGCATCGGGCCCCAACACCGCTCCGACCTCATAAGTACCACTGGCCACATCAAACTCATACACCGACGTCGCACTGACATCCACAGAAATCGGCGACGATTCTCCCTCATCCGAAGACTGATGTGCCACTCCCAGAAACACCGCTGCAAAGGCCGCCTGTGTCGTCGCCAGATTTGTATCCCACGTCAATGCGCTCGCCGGCTTGGCGTCATCACCATCCAGATACACCAGATCTCCCGCTTCAATCACGCTCGAGGCATCCACTCGCACTTTCCGCAACTCCACCTGTCCACTTCGAAATCTCAATCGATTGACCATCTCTTCACCTCCCATAAAAAACCTGTTGAACCATCACACCACGATCATCAAACACCTTCTTCGATACGCACAACGCGCACTACTCCACACAAGACTTCCCCCGAATCGCCGCCACCAACCGCGACTCCACACCCTCGTCCTTCACCCGACAGCGAGACTGACTACTCGGCCAGACCACTTGCAACTCACGCAACAAGGCTTTCCGCTCGCGAATCATCCCTTCACAACTCGCACGATCCCGCGACTCCAGGAGCATCTTGCGAAACGCAGGCGTCACCGCGATCTCTGGTAACCCACTCTCCTTCAGCCAAGCGGCGACACTCTCAGCATGCTCACTTTTCCAGCGCCAAGTCTCCGCCTCCTGCTTCCACCGATCTCGTTGACGCTCCAACTCTTCAATGCGACAGGTCAATTCATCCAACTGACGCACACCCCCCGACTCGTCTGGCATCGGACAGATTTCATGGATCACTTCGTCTTCTGATTCCTGCTCGTGAAAAGTGGTTGTCGTCGCCGGAAATCGCACCACGTCCACACTCATCACTTCCACAATCCGCTCAACCACTTTCCCATCACGGCTTCTCATCGCCCGCACCACATGACTCATCCCCACATCGGGCAACTGCTGATCCACCAGCCGCAAAAACAAATCCCCCGCGGTCGTCTGATCAACACGAATATTGCCCCAGACTTTTCCCCCTTCAAACACCACCCCCTCGATCACACCCACCAGATCCTCACGGGATCTCTGCGGTTCCTCTCTTCCAAGTTTGCCATGATCCAGATACACCGGTTTGCCTTCATACAGCGGCACCGCCTCTCGCAATGCCCCCTCACCATAGCGGTAGCCATTCTTCGAAACCAATCCCGCCAGCACGATTCGACTGACCAGCCTCCCCGACACTTCCACCAGCAACTCAGTTGAGTCCTCACACGCGACAACCTCTGTCATCAACTCGCTTTGTTCCGTTCCCAACAACCAGGCAGCAATTCCCATTTCTTTTCTCCTTGGGTCAATAACCACGATGTTTCACATCGCCTCTTCACCCTTAGCCCAAATGTTGCGCCGTTGCCCAAACTTTGATCCCATCGTTTCTCTCAACGTCCAAACCTTGGCGTTCTCTCAGTCCAGCGTTACAATACAACCAGCAGTCCATTCCAATTTTCTTACGCAAGGCGACGCTCTGATGTGCCAGTCTCTTAAAGGAGCCGTGATTCTCGCCGCCAAACAACTCAGAGATCCTAACTTCTTCAAAACCGCAGTCCTCATTCTCGAACACTCTGAAGAAACCGCCATGGGACTGGTCATCAATCGTCCCTCCAACGTCACCGTCGCCCACGCCCTCTCCGAGCATTTTCACCTCCCCGAAACTTCCGACCTCATCTACGTCGGCGGTCCCGTTGAACCTACCGCCCTGTGCATCCTTCATAACAAACCCTCCTTCCAACACGACGAAAACTCCCTCCTCCCCGGCGTCACTATCGGCAACAGCGCGCAAATGTTCGAAGAAATTGTTCAGGCAGCCTGCTCAGGAAAGTCAAACGTCAAGTATCGCATTTTCTCCGGCTACGCCGGCTGGGGGGCCGGTCAACTCGAAAGCGAAATCAACCGCGGCGACTGGCTCGTCCACAAAGTCACCTCCTGCCAAGTCTTCGATGCCGACTCCTACACCATCTACGATTCTCTCCTGGCTGACTTCTCCAAACATCACACCCTCTTCACCATCCCCGCCGACCACCTCGAATGGAACTAACCCCGCCATGTCCCTCTCCGGGAGGGCGAGGCTCCGTCCGAGCCGCGACACCCGCGCTTGACCCCCACCCTCTCCCCCTAATCCCTATCGCCTAATCCCTCCCCCCAAAAAAGTAGGGTGCTGGTGAGTCTTCGAACCGCACCATCCCCACCCATCCCCACCCACAATCCTCCACGGCCACCTTCGAGACAATCGAACCCGACGAGAGGTTGCCGCGTTGGGTGTTGGTGAGCCGATCGAGACCGTCGGGAAAAAAGGATAAATCAAGAGCGATTGCAAGTCGCATCATCATCCGCCATCCCCCACACCAAGCCGACACTCACCCCGCGGTTTTGAATCGGAAGAAGTTTACGATCAATTGAGATGATAAAAGATCAGCAAGAACCAGACGGTTGGTCGCGAAGATTTAACGCACTCAGTCCGAGTGTGTGGTATTTGTGGATTCCTGTGTCAGGAGTGATGATTGATCCCAAAACCAACCATCCCGAGGATTACACAATTTTACCTTTCAGCCGTGCATTTCAGATTTAAATCCGGCTTTGCCAAAAGTAAGAAGCTCAAAGACCAGTAAGACCATATCCAACTCGTATGTCGAGTAAATTTGATTTCTCATCAAATACAAAAACTACTACATAGTTTCTATGAACTAATTCGTAAACTGCTGGCCCCGTAATTCCTACTCTCATTTCACTGGTTCCATCATCTTTATCTTCTTCTATCGTATAATTGCGTGTATCTATGAAAAAGTAGTTTTTCTTAAGATAAGATTCAATTTCATCTTTTGATTGTCCATTTGGAAACTTTTTGAGCAGCTGGTTTTTGATATCGTTGTTAGAAATATTATTTGATCCATTAAGTTTGAACACTCTTTTCAATCGAGTATGAGTCGTGGACCATGGTAAAAGACTTATTGAAATTATTAATATAATTGCTATTATAGCACAAATAATCTTATTCATATACTAGTATCTTACTTGCAGGTTGAGATGTCGTGAGCAGGAGTGCCAGGTTTTGGAAAAGATGTATTTCCAGGTTGTCGACCCGGTGGATCAGGTAACTTCGCCCCCCCGCCTAATTCAACGTTGAATCCAACCAAAATAGTTTCAGAAATTTGTAAGCCACCTTTCACCAATCATGGCTCTGTGCGTTTCAGTTATCGTGATGGGTGATTTAGTTTCAGTAAATTGAATAATCTCACGCTCGATAGCAAAAGATCCATATTGGGGATAACTTCTTCTGATTTTGTCTAATTCATATTGCGCCTTCAATGGTAGGTTCAAGCGAAGGTACATTGCAATCCTTACTTCTGCCTGATATCTCACGTATGGATAATCGACACAGGGTTCACAGGAAGTATTTCCCAAAAAATCATTCCATATAATATAATCGCAATATTTGAACTTTTTTACTATTGATCTATTGTCACAAGTGGCATATAGCCAAGTCCTGTAGTAAAAATACGCTGAAGTAAGATTAGGAACAGTCCTCATTAGTTCAAGAATTTTTGTTGCAATACTGTAGTTACCTGATAAGTATGAACATGTGTACTCATTGCAAAGCTGTCTATGCGATAAAATACCTTCGATTTTAAGGAAGTGCCTGCTAACTCCATACCACGATCTTGCTTGATCGAATTTCGAGTTTTTTAAAGCCTTGATCGCTGAATTCGATGCCAGCGTAGACGCTTTTAATGCAGAAACATTATTGAATAAAGGGAAATATCTGATGCAAAAGAGCCTGATATAGTTCATTTATACAATTTCTTTTACGGAGTCATTTCATAAGTATTGCAACGTTCTCTTCCTCCCGTTGAAGGATCACCTTGCGGTTTTAGTCTAGGTCTATCATCATCATCGTCGTCATCATTCGGGCAATCCCATGAGTCAAAATCAGGGTTGTTTCTGCAAGTGGGTATCCACGAAAAGAAACATTTACTGAACGCTTCGCCACACTTTGCAGACACAATTACTAAACCAATAGCCGTTTTACCACTGTCGCCATCACAACAGTCATTTACCCATTCAGATCCTTTGCTCAAGCATTTGAGATAACATGCTCCACAAACAGTTCCCTTTAGCCCCAGAT
>JBGSVC010000392.1:0-4798 GCA_041753175.1 Planctomycetaceae bacterium | reverse complement strand
ATATCAATTTGTGTCAGCGGTGACGATGCCATAGTGTCATAAAGTCCGTAGGGTCAAAACGCAAGTTGATTGATGCGTCATCGTGGCCCGATGAATGACTGTCTTGATTAAGACTATCTCGCATTTTTAGCGTCAGGCTTATAACCCGGTCGTACAGACCAAACTTCACAGACACATTTTAACGAATGTAGCAGTTAAGCAGTCCGAGTGCTCTCCAGCTCAGTCAGCCAATTGGCAGGAATTTATGTCAATATTGGTAATTGTAACCCGCTGCCATGCTGGATCTGGCTGGTAACAATCGACCCCAGCAGAGTCGTTGGTGTGCAATCATAGACGGACACACGCGCCATCGTACCGGCCAGTCGAGGATTGGCATCAAACACAACAATCCGATCACAGCGGGTTCGCCCCATCAACTGCACCGGGCCAGACGCCAGATCATCCCCTTTTTTGACAGCCGTTTTACTTGGGCCTTCAACCAGAACTTCCACTGTCTCACCTACCAACGTTGCATTGTCTTCTTCGCTGATTTCATTTTGCAATGCCAGCATCTCGTTATTGCGACGACGCTTGACCTCTTCAGGGATATCGTCTTCCATTAACTCATCGGCTTTTGTCCCAGTCCGTCGACTGTATTTGAAGATAAAGCTGTTTTTGAAGCGGTGCTCACGAATCGACTCCATGCTCTTTTCGAAGGATTCATCCGTCTCACCACAAAACCCGACAATAAAATCGCTGGAGACAGAAGCCGTGGGCAGGATTTCACGCACACGTCCCATCATCTCCCGATAATCCTCAACCGTATATCCACGCTTCATCCTCTTGAGGACATCATTGCATCCTGATTGCAACGGCACATGCAAATAATGAGAACACTTTGGCAAATCGCGCACGGCCTGCAGGAGATCGTTGGTCATGTCTTTGGGATAACTGGTGACAAATTTAATGCGCTCGATTCCTTCGGTCTGGTGAATCATCTCCAACAGGTCAGACAGACGATGTGTTTTACCATTTTCGTCATATTTATAACTGTTGACCGTCTGGCCCAGCAAAGTCACTTCTTTGACGCCTTGCTCAGCCAGCGCCTTGACCTCGCGCACAATCACACTCGGTGACCGACCCTGTTCCGGTCCTCGCGTCATGGGGACAACACAGTACGTACAAAACTTATCGCAGCCGATCATGATTCTTACGAACGCCTGATAAGGCGACGGACGCATTTCGGGATCGCGCAGGGGGTCATAGCTTTGAAAACTGTTGGTCACTTCCAGACGGTTTCCATCGCGACGCCCAAGGCTGACCGCCATCGCATGTCGCCGGTTTTGACGCGCTTCATCGACCATCCGTGGAACTTCGGCTAACTGACCGGTCCCGACCACAAGATCGACATGCGGCATTCGCTGAAAGATGATCTTTTGATCCTTTTGAGCCATACATCCGAGCACCCCAATGACCTGATTTGGACGTTGCTTGCGGATTTGTCGCATTCTCCCTAACTGGCTGTAGATCTTTTCTTCAGCATGTTCACGCACGCTGCAGGTATTGAACAAGACGGTGTCTGCTTCTTTGGGATCTTTCGTCAGCTCATAACCATGTTGGCGCAGCGCAGCCACAACCAGCTCGCTATCCAATACATTCATCTGACATCCCACGGTCTCGATGAAGAGTTTTCCATTATGGGCGATCGGCTCGGGCTGAACCTCTAATTGGCCTGCATTAAATTCTGTCATAGCAACGATTCAAACTCAGTCAGAACTGTGTCAAAGCAACGCGTAATCCCACTGACAATACCGATGCCAGCGCAGAAGATCAAACAGCATTCTAACGCTTTCATCCTCTGCAGCAATCTCAGAAAGGACTTGAAATCTGGTTCAAGCTGCCTTTTGACCGGTGGTAGACGGCGTCCCAGCCCCTCCCGTCGCTGGTGGTTTGGTCGCTGCAGGCCGAGGTGTAACAATATTCGCGGCTGCCTTGGCTTCTTCAATCGCCTCCATGGCTCTCATCTGGGCATCTTGAGCCTCTTGTTGAGCCAGTATTTGTTGCTCAGCCTGCCAGCCAATCAGCCAGGCATGCTGGCGAATCAAGCGCTCTGTGGCCATCAGACTCAGCAAGCCCCGGACTGCCAGCAGAATCGCAAATCCATAGGCTAGATAAACAACGATGGTCAACACGATCTTCCTTGATCCACAAGACAGCGCTTAATACCCGCGCCCCCGTCATTGAGATCAGCAATAAAAATGCGATCTCAAGGCGATTTTTAACCCATCTCGAGTAATTCGGAAAGATCAATCCATCAATACTTAACTGCGGATTCGCTCGACGTAGGACCCCGTTGACGTATCGATTTTGACTTTGTCGCCCTGCTCGATAAAGGCCGGAACAAGAACTTCCGCCCCGGTTTCCACTGTGGCAGGCTTGGACACGTTAGTCGCGGTATTCCCACGCGCAGCAGGTTCAGTATAAGTCACTTCAAGAATCACCTGAATCGGAGGATTCATCGAGATCAGGCGATCATTCCAGAACAACAGGTCAACCTGTGAGCCCTCTTGCAGGAAACGCATCGCATCCGCCACGACCTCTGATGGAAGAGCGTATTGTTCAAATGTATCGCTGTCGAGGTAGTAGTAATTCTCGCCATCTCGATAGGAATAGCTTCCCACGCTTCGCCTGACATCAGCCGCATCCAAACCATCGCCACTGCGATACGTACGATCAAGAATCTTGCCGGTAAGCAGATTCTTCAAACGTGTACGATACAACGCCTGTCCTTTGCCGGGCTTTTCAAAGTTGCATTCAAGAATCTCGTACGGGTCATTATCCAAAATGACCTTCAAACCTTTCTTAAAGTCGCCGACGCTGATCAGTGCCATATTGTCCCTGATTTTCTATACTGGATGTGTTGAATTCCTGCAGCACAATGGCCGATCATGTTTCGTGGGGCAGTGAGCAAATTGCACAACCCGTCTCGAGCCATGGCAAGACGATTGAAGATAAGACGATTTAAGATAAGACAATGAATGATAATACAAAGCAAAACAATGCGAGATAAGACAATCCAAGATTGATCGCAAAGCATCACCGCATGCGGACGATCTCGTATTCGCATGTTCTAGCACAACCTCTCACATTGTCAACTGGAACCAATCTGTGGCTACTTCTCCCTTTTCTGAGATCTCTTCGACCAATCCAGAGACACAGGGCTTGCCTCCACTCAATGGCTCTTTAGCGCCATCTCCGTTGAAACCCTCCCGTTGGCAACGAGAACTCGCTACCGCAATTCGAGACCCGTCGATTCTGCTCCAGGCGCTGAACTTGCCTATCGATCTCTTGCCGGCCGCTCGATTGGCGTCAGAATCCTTCCCACTTCTGGTAACGCAGTCTTTCCTGTCACGCATCCTTCCGGGAGATCCTCAAGATCCATTACTGCTTCAAATCTTGCCAGCCTTGGAAGAGACCACGCGTCCACCTGAACTTCGCTTTGATGCCGTCGGCGACCTGCTGTCTCAAAAACATGCCGGACTCATCCAAAAATATCATGGACGCGCCTTGTTGATCACAACAGGATCGTGCGCAATCAACTGCCGCTATTGCTTTCGTCGTCACTTTCCCTACCACAATTCTCCCAAGAGTTGGGCACAATGGGAACCCGCCTTCCAGCAGATTCGAGAAGACGAATCGTTAACTGAAATCATCCTCAGTGGTGGCGATCCCCTCATGCTACCCGATGCTCGCTTTCACGAACTCGTCCAAAAAATTGCCCAAATCCCTCACGTCAAACGTTTGCGCATTCATTCACGATTGCCGATCGTCTTGCCTTCCCGAGTCAATCATTCTCTCCTCAACTCGCTGACAAACTCCCGCCTACAACCTTATATGATCGTCCACTGCAACCATCCGCAGGAACTCGACGCAACCTGCTCGAATGCCCTCTCAACTCTGGTTCGCGCAGGGATCCCGACACTCAATCAGGCAGTCTTACTTAAAGGCGTGAACGACTCTTTTCAGACTCTTCTAAAGCTCTGCCAACAACTGATCAACCTGGGCGTTTTGCCTTATTATCTGCATCAACTCGATCGCGTCGATCAGGTTTCGCATTTTGAAGTCGATCCTGCACATGGTCAACAACTCATCGAACAGCTACGCGTCGAATTGCCCGGATACGCAGTACCACAATTCGTTCAGGAAATTCCAGGTCAACCGCACAAAACACCGCTCTAACGCCCGTTAATAGTCTGCTCATTGTCAATGACTTCCCGACCACCCACGACCTTCCAGTTCAATCACTCCATCTTCAAGAAGTTCGTTGGCTCGTCTTTCGATGCGCGCCCGATAGTTTTCCATCTCTTCGGATAGCTCCCGTGGACCGATTGGCTCCATAATCCGTAGGGCTGCCATAGGGCGTTTCTGCTTTTCGACAAAAATCGCTGCCAGTCGCACCCGAACTTCCACCGCGAGTTCTGGAAACCGCTCGACGTAAAGCCGATAGATCTCCGAAGTCTCCTCCCACAATGCCTGCTTATAAAGGGCGTCACCCAAAGCCAGCAAATCGGGCGCGCTGATGGTAAACTCACCAATCGACCGCTCGAGTCCACGATATTCATTAAAGGCCGCGTTGACTTTGCCTTCCTCCAGGAATGCTTTCATCTTCGAGATTGCTTTGCTGCGTCGACTCACACGTGTTTCTTCTTTTGGCTCAGCGGCGTATGCATCAACCGGATTCCCCGAGTCAATATCTGACGAAGCCTTCTTGCGTCGGCGTTTTTTCGTCTTCGAGAGTTTTGTCTTGACGGAATAATCT
>JBGSVC010000391.1:0-2042 GCA_041753175.1 Planctomycetaceae bacterium | reverse complement strand
GCTGGTCGAACGTCATCACAGAGATATCGTGCCAGCACTTCACGCGCTCGTTAGAGACACACAGACTGACGAAATCGGTCTTCATCCAGGTGCGATGCATGCCCTCCAGGTTTTGGCCGGTCTGGGAGAATTTTCATCTGCTGAGAGGGATTCATTCGATGTTTTGGTAGAAGCACTGAGTCATCCGTCAGCCGGCGTTCGTCTGAATGCCCTTCGAGTATTGCCAGATTCATCACGTTGTATTGAGGCGATTTCCAAGTCACGCCTACTGGACGATCCTGAACCGCAGGTGGTCCTTGCGACGTTGCTGGCTTTGTCTGATCAGTCCTCGAAGACGGCTGCGACTCTGGTTTGTCAGGCAGTCCACGATCAACGATTGTGTGCAGATCGATGGCTCAACGATGCCGCCGTGAGTGCCGCGAGCATCCACGCGGCTCATTTTCTCCCGGAATTTTTGCTCTCTGGAGATGATCCACTCTCTCCCGAACAAGAAAAGATTCTGACTCGGGCTTGCGAACACCTGGCCAGACTAAGACCAGAAGCGGCCACCATAGAGCCGATATTACTGGCTTTGAATCAAGTTGATAGTTCGGTCATTAAATCCGTGATGACGGGATTCACAGCAGGCTGGCCAAGCGATTATCAAATTCGGCTTTCCGATCAGGTCCATTTATCTCTCGTGAGTTCTTTTGATCAGGCCGACACACAGACCCAAGGGTTAATGGCGCAGTTGACGCGCGCGTGGCAGACCAAGGCGTTGGATGATCGCGTCGAGGGGATCGTCCAAAAGATACTGCAGGAGTTTTGCGATCCTGGTGTTGAAACAGACATTCGGTTATCAGCAGCCCGAAAATTGATCCAACTCGGGGGAGAGAAACCGGAAATCGTGGATGTCTTGATGGAAAACATTACGCCACTCGTTGCCGCAGATCTCGCCAGTGGGCTGGTTGCAATCGTCTGCCAGAGTAGGTTGAAAGGGATTGACGAACGACTTGTAGAAATTGCCGCCCAAACAACACCTGCTTTGCGCGAAGTAATTGTTGAGTAATTGATGTCTCGACCGGAGATGACAAAAACGTTGCTCTCAGCCATGGAAGTCGGAACGCTCCCGATCTCCGATCTGTCGGCCTCACACAGGCAGATCCTGATTGATCATCCTGTTCGAGCGATTGGCAATCAGGCCCGAGAGATGCTTAAACGGAGTGGTGCGAGCGTTAATAGCGATCGCGAATCGATTGTTGCTGCGAAAATGAAGCTGACAAAAATGACGGGGGATCTTGAAAAGGGCAAACTCGTGTTCACCAAGAATTGTGCGTCGTGTCATGTGTTTAAGGACGAGGGAAAGGTGATCGGGCCAAATTTGAATGGGATGTCGGTCCACCCCAAATCGGAGTTATTGATACATATCCTTGATCCGAGCCGAAGCGTTGAAGCGAACTATCGTCAGTATACTGTGGTCACAACTGAGGGATTGGTCATCAATGGGTTGCTCACTTCAGAGTCACGCACGACTCTTGAGATCGTCGATGCGCAAACAAAAAAGCACATGATCTTACGCGAAAATATTGTAGAACTGATTGCGTCCTCAAAATCCGTGATGCCGGAAGGTCTTGAAAAAAGTATTGACGACCAGGGTTTGATTGACTTGCTGGAGTATTTGACACAGCCAGTGGAATATGCCCCATTGTCTTTGGACCGAGTGGCGAACGTGGTGACAACTCAGGGGATGTTTCACAAGCGTGATTCGAAAGTGGAACAACTGGTTTTTTCCGAGTGGTCAATCAAACACGTTGGAAAGGTACCGTTTTCGTTGATCGACCCGCAGGGATCAGAGGTTAACAACGCCATCATGTTGCATGGCCCCCACGGCTCTTTTGCACCGTCGCTGACTAAATCTGTCAGCGTGCCCTGCAATGCATCTGCCAGCCAGATTTATTTCTTAGGGGGAGTGGCTGGATGGGGAGCCAAGAATCCATCACCGCGTGGTGTTTGCATGGTCGTGCGACTTCACTATGCCGATGGGCAACAGGAAGACCATCGTC